>JASFIY010000175.1:0-5493 GCA_050122415.1 Desulfobacteraceae bacterium | reverse complement strand
GTGAGACCCACGGCACCAATTACTGGGACGATCTGGTGGCTGCGGAACGCGCGGCCAACGAGCGCTACCTGGGCCGCATCGGGCGCACCAACTGGTTGAGCGCCTTCGCGCCGATGGGCATCGCCGGAGACGTGGTCGCCGTGGTGGACGACGTCCACTGCACCCTGGAGCTGAGCTCCGCGGACCTGGCCGACCTGGCCCTGGGGCTGACGCGGGCCCTGGCGGTCTACGACGAGATGGGGATTTTCAGCTTCAACATGAACTTTTTCACCGGTGCCGCCGCAGACGACCACTACCGTCTGCACCTGGTGCTCTCACCGCGGGCCTACTTCAACCAGGCCCTGGGCACCCCGGACGTGGGGGCCCTGCAGCAGCTCTACCGCGAAGGGGTCTGCATGGCCTTTCCGGAGGAGATCAACCAGCGGCTCAAACCGCGCTTCGAAAGCGGGCATTGAGGGCCGCCGCCGGAACCTGCGACCCCATGCCGGCCACGCTGATCCTGGCCCCCTTGAAGGGGGTTACCGACCGGGTTTTCCGCAACGCCCTCGCCCGTCATTTTGACGGCTTGGACGCCGCCGTGGCCCCGTTCATCTCCACCCGCCGCGAGCGACGCGTCAAGGCCTCCCAGCTCTCGGGGCTGCTGCCCCGCAACAACCCCGGTCTGCCGGTGGTGCCCCAGATCATGGGCAACGATCCGGAAGATTTCATCGCCCTGGCCCATGTGCTGGCCGATCTGGGGCATGCCGTGATCAACTGGAACCTGGGTTGCCCCTTTCCCATGGTGGTCAAAAAAATGCGCGGCTGCGGTCTACTGGCGCACCCCGAACGGATCGAGGCCTTCCTGGAGCGGGTGGTGCCGCGGATCCCCGGCCGCCTGTCGATCAAGACACGCCTGGGCCTGCACGCTGCGGCCGAGCTCAACGGCCTGATGCCGGTTTTCAACCGCTTCCCCCTGGCGGAGGTGATCGTCCACCCCCGCCTGGGCATCCAGCGCTACACCGGGCAGCCCGACCTCGCGGCCTTCGCCGAGTGCCTGGCGCACTGCGCCCACCCCGTGGTCTACAACGGAGACCTGCACACCCTGGAGGGCTACCGCCGGATTTCCCAGCGCTTTCCGACGCTAAAGCGCTGGATGCTGGGCCGGGGGGTGGTGGCCAACCCCTTTCTGCCGGCGATGATCAAGACCGGGGCGGGCGCCGCCGGGGATCCAATCACCCGACTGCGCTGCTTCCATGACGACCTTTTCAGCGGCTACCAGGGGGTTTTTGCCGGACCGGGCCACCTGCTGGACCGCATGAAGGGATTCTGGTATTATTTCGCCCGCACGTTTGAGAACGGCCGCCGGATCATGAAAAAAATCCACCGGCTCAGGCGGCCCGAGCACTACCGCGCGGTGGTGGATCGGTTTTTCGCGGCCGAGGCCCGCTGGGACCCGTCGGCGGTGGCCTTCGAAGAAGGGTGAGCGCGTGTTCGAATACCAGAAAAACGGGCGCTTCTTCGCCCAGATCCCCGAGGGGCTGGAGACCTGGGCGCTGCAGGAGTTGACCGAGTTGGGGGCTGTGGCGGTCGCACCGGCCTTTCGCGGGGCCTATTTCAGGGCCACCCCGGCGGTCCTTTACCGGGTGAACTACGAAAGCCGGCTGCTGACCCGGGTCCTCGCCCCGCTCAAGACCTTCACCTGCCCCGACCGCACGGCCCTCTACCGGGTGGCCAGGGCGCTACCCTGGTCCCAGTTCCTCGGACCCAAAAACACCTTTGCGGTCTTCGCCCAGGTGAGCGACAACCCGAAGCTCAATCACGCCGGCTTTGCCGCCCTGGTGGTCAAGGACGCCATTGCCGATCACTTCACCCAGGCGCTGGGCATCCGCCCCAACGTGGACACCCTCCGACCGGAAGTCTGGATCAATCTCAACCTGCGGGGCAGCCGTGCGATCCTGCACTTCGACACCTCGGGCAGCTCCCTCCACCGGCGCGGCTACCGGACCGAATCGGTACCGGCGCCCATGCAGGAGACCGTGGCGGCGGCCGTCATCCGAATTTCGGACTGGGACGGCGACTCCCCCCTCTACGACCCCATGTGCGGCTCCGGGACCCTCCTGAGCGAGGCCCTGATGCGCTATTGCCGTCTGCCGGCGGGCATGCTGCGCAAGCGCTTCGGTTTCGAGCGCATGCCGGACTTCGATCCGCAGCTCTGGCAGACGGTCCGGGAAACGGCCCAGGCCGCGGTCCGGCCCCTGCCCGAAGGCCTGATCGGCGGCAGCGACATCTCCGGCCAGGCCGTTTCGGCGGCCCGCGCCAACCTCGCCAACCTGCCCTACCGCCAGCGGGTCCGCCTGAAGACCGCCGCCTTCGAAACCCTGCGCGGTCTGGAAAACCAGACCATCGTCTGCAACCCGCCCTACGGCATCCGCCTGGGCCGACCGCAAGAGATGGCGCCCCTCTACCGGGCCCTGGGGGATTTTCTCAAGCAGCGCTGCAAGGGCTCCCGGGCCTATATTTTCGTGGGCGACCGCGAGCTGCTCAAATACGTCGGCCTCAGGCCCAGTCTGCGCCAGCCCATCAAAAGCGGCGGCCTGGACGGGCGTCTGGTGAAATACGAGCTATATTAGGCTGCCATGAAGGCGTCCGAGCCCACAGCCCCCAACGAAGCGTCCGGCGACCTGCGGGTCTTCAACCTGCCCGGCGGCTGGACGGTCCTGGCGGGCAAGACCGACAGCGCCAACGACCGTCTGAGTCTGAAGCTGGCCGGCCCCAACGACTGGTGGTTCCACGTGCGCGGCATGCCGGGCAGCCACGTGCTGCTGCGGGTGCCGCCGGGAGCCGAACCGGAGCGCTCGGTGCTGAAACAGGCCGCGGCCATCGCCGCCTACCACAGCAAGGCGCGCACGGGCGGGGTGGTGGCGGTATCGGGCACCCGCGCCCGCTACGTGACCAAACCGCCGGGGGCCAAGCCGGGGACGGTCGCCATCCGCCGGGAAACCACTTTCAAGGTCCGGCCGGCCCTGCCCGACGAATAGGCCCGGGCCGCTTTCACCCCGGGAGGCCGATCCTGTGACCCGAACCGTCACGGCCCTGAAGATCCAGGCCCGCAACCCCGAGCGGGTCAACGTCCATCTGGACGGGCGCTACGCTTTCGCGCTCAGCCTGAATATCGCCCAGGGGCTCTCCCAGGGGCAGGCCCTGAGCGCCGGCGAGATCGCCCGTCTCAAAGCCGCCGATCAGCCCGCCGCCGCCTACCACCGCGCCCTGCGCTTCCTGGCCCGGCGGCGGCGCAGCATCCACGAAACCAGAAACCATCTGCGGCGCGGCGGTTACCCGGCTGCCGTGGTGGACGCGGTCATCGCGCGTCTGCGCGAGTGCCGCTATCTTGACGATGCGGAATTCGCGCGGCAGTGGGTGGCGGAGCGGGAGCGCTTCCGTCCCCGCAGCGGCCGGGCGCTGCGCTGGGAACTGCGCCAGAAAGGGGTCGGCGGCGCCGAGATCGATGGGGCGCTGAGCGGTTTGGACGAGGTCGCCTCTGCCCGGGCGGCCCTTCGCGGGCGTCTCACCCGCTGGCAGGGGCTGGCGCGGCAGGATTTCAAGGCGAAGATTTTCGGCTTCCTGGGACGGCGCGGCTTCAGCTGCGAGATCGCCGAAGCGGCCTTTGAAACGGCCTGGGAGGAACGGGAGAGACCGGCGCCAGCGGAATGACGCGGCCCAGGCCGACGAAAGGCGGGAAAAAACGCTCTATCGGCCCCCCTCTTTGGCCAGGGCCGCCTGAATCGCCTGCGGGTCAAAGCCGCTGATTTGACGATCTCCGATCAGTATCAGGGGCACCCCGCGCCCCCCCAGGTCCTGGAAGCGGCGCCGGGCATCCTCCGAGGCGCTGACGTCGAGTTCCTCGAAGGCAACCCCGTTCTGGTTGAAATACTCTCTGGCCTTGACACAGTAGCCGCAGCCGGGGGCCGAGAACATCACCACCCGGGCGCCGTCCGCGGGCCGGGTCCCGTTGGGGGCGCCCCCGCCGGTGAAGAAGTCGCTGCGCCGGCTGACTTTTGCGGCCACGGCCTCCTGCTGCCGGGTTTCCAGCTGCCTGCGGTAGGCGCGCCGGACTTCCAGGCTGTTCTGATCCTCGAGCACCTGGGGCGGCGCATCACCGTAGTGTTTGACCCCCTGGGCGTCCTTCCAGACAAACATATCGGCCCACGACGGCCCGCACAGCAGCACGGCCAGCAGCAGCGGCCAAGCGGTTTTCACGATCCGTTTCACGTCCTTTCCTTTCCTTTTTCTTTTCATGGTTGGCGTCTGCCCTTTATCGGCCCGGCATGGGCGGATCTTGATGCGGGCCGCCACCAGCGCGCAAATGGCGCCCGGCGGCCGAAGGCTGAACGCAAACGGTTGACCGCAGCGACAAAAACTTCTAAAAGAAAATGTAAACGCCCGCCGTCCCCTTCCAGACAAACACCCGGCCGTGACATCTGGCCGCAAGAGACCTGTGGAGCACCCCATGGACTGCAAAAAAGAAAAAAACCTCGAATTCTGCAACTGCACCTACGACCCCTGCAGCCGCAAGGGCCTCTGTTGCGATTGCCTGCGCTATCATCTCAAGCAACGCCAGCTGCCGGGCTGCTGCTTTCCCAAGGAGGCCGAGGCGAGCTTCGACCGCTCTTTCGAACATTTTGCCCGCCTGGTCCAGGCCGGCCGGATCTGAAACACCCCACCACCCGGCCGCCCCTAAAGCCCCGCAGGGCCCGCCGCCCTGCCCCACGGATTATGCCCGCGCCGGCCGGATGAAACCGCATGCCCGACATCCTCCTGATTCAGCCGCCCATCCGTGATTTTTACCTGACCGCCAAACGCACCGTTCCCTACGGCCTGGCAGCCCTGGCGGCAGCGGTCCGCCAGGCGGGCTTCACAGTCGCGATCCTGGACGGCCTTGCCAGCGCCAAAGCCCGACCCGCGCCTCTGCCCTGGGAAATGGCCCACCTGAACACCTATTACGGAAAGCCCGATGTCTCTCCGCTGGCCCTTTTCCACCAGTTTCGCCATTTCGGCCGCAGCATCGCGCATATCGGCCGCCAAGCCGGCGAATCCGGCGCCTTCCTGGTGGGAATCGCCTCGCTCTTCACCGCCTACAGCCAGGAGGCGCTGGCTACGGCCCGCAGCGTCAAGTCTTTTCTGCCCGGCTGCCGGGTGGTTCTCGGCGGGCACCACCCCACGGCGCTGCCCGCTGAGGCCATGGCCTGCCCCGCGGTGGATTTCGTCATCCGGGGCGAGGGGGAGAATGCGCTGCCCCAACTGGCCCGCGCCCTGCGCAGCGGCGGCGACCTGGAGCGCGTGCCGGGGATCGTCTTTCGCCGCCCCGACGGCAGCCTGCACCTCAGCCCGCCCGCCGTGGTGGCGGAACTCGACGGCTGTCCCCAGCCCGCACGGGACCTGATCGACGCGCGCTTCTACCGGCGCCGGCGGCGCGGCAGCACCGTGGTGGTGGCCAGCCGGGGCTGCCCAATGGCC
>JASFIY010000174.1:0-5499 GCA_050122415.1 Desulfobacteraceae bacterium | reverse complement strand
AAAAGGCCGAGCAGGCCAACACGGTGGCCATGGCCAGCCCGCCGCGAATATGCCCCACCCAGCGGTAGGCCGCGGTGTAGAGCTTCTCGTTGACGCCGGAATAATAGGCGATCTGGCCCATGAAGATGAACAGCGGGATCACCGTCAGGCCGTACTGCGAGAAGGTCGTCCAAAAGACCGCGCCCACCATGTTGAGTCCGGCCTTGACCGAGACCACGTAGCAGAAGCCGCCGAAACCCACGATGGCCATGGCAAAGCCCACCGGCATGCCCAGAAAAAAGAGGATCAACATCAGGATCCCGATGCCGGATATGCCCACCCAGGCCAGGCTCATCGGCGCTCCCCCCGGATGGGGCGCAGGCCCTTGAAGAGCTCCGCCAGGAACACCAGCGCCAGCACCCCGCAGCCCGCCGCCACCCCGTAGGTGAACGGATAATAGGGCACCCGCAGCGTTTCGGTGAGTTCGCCGGTCTGCCGCAGGACCGCGGCCTTCTCGGCCAGCTGCCAGGCGACCAGGGCGAAAAACCCGCTGCAAACGGCGCTATTGATGAGACCCAGCAGGCGCCGCACCACCGGCGGGAAGGTGTTGATCAGGACGTCCACGGCGATGTGGCCCCGCTGGGCCTGGGTGTAGCCCAGGCTCAAGGCGGTCACCAGTGCGCCGAGGAAGCCCATCAGTTCGAAAGTCCCCCGGACCGGCAGCCAAACGATCCGCAGCCCGATATTGGCGCAGGTCAGCAGGACCATGACCACCAGAAACACCCCGGCGGAGAGGACCAGCCAGCGGTTGATCCAACCGATCAGTTTTGCGAGCACTTTTCCCATGGCGGTTGCGGTCCGGAGGCGGTCCCGGGCGCTTGGGTCCCGGGGCCTCGGGGGTCAGGTGCGCCCGGCGGCTACTGGGCGTGCTGCTGGATCAGGGCCCTGATATCACCGACGATCGCCGCCGCCGGAAAGTCGTCGGCCGTATTGGCCTGTACCCAATCGTCGGTGATCGCCTGCAGCGGCCGGTTCCATTCGGCCTTCTGGGCTTCCGAGAGGGTAATGATCTCCACCTGGTGGGTGTCGCGGGACCAGTTCAGCGCCTCCTGGACGTGGTTGTCCATATAGGCGCCGGTCCATTCGGCCTGCTCCAGCCGCAGGTCGTCCATGACCTGCTGGACTGCCGGCGGCAGGGCGTTCCAGCGCTCCATGTTCATCACCACGGCAAAGGGGTAGATCACGGTGTCGGTGAGGGTGGCATATTTGCAGACTTCGGCGAACTTGAGGTCCTTCATCACCTCCAGCGAGGAGAACAGCCCCTGCACCACGCCTTTTTGCAGGGCCTCCGGCGTGGCCGACATGGGCATCCCCACCTGGTTGGCCCCCCAGGCCTTGAGAATCTCGGCTGCGCCGCCGGAAGCGCGCAGGTCGAGCCCCTTGAGATCCCCCAGGCTGCGCACCGGTTTCCTGGACATGATGTTGGCCGGCGCCGTGGTGAACATCGTGAGAACCTTGACGGCGGCAAATTCCTGGGGCTGGTGCTTCTGGTAGAGCTCCCAGAGCACCCGGCTGCCCACCCGGGCGTTGGGGATGCCCAGCGGCAGGCTGGTGGCGTTGGTGACCACGAAGCGGCCGGGCTGGTAGGCCATGCAGAGGCAGCCGATGTCCGCCTGTCCGGCAATCACGCCGTCCATCATGTCCTTGGCGTCCAGCAGGGTGCCGCCGGGAAAGGTGTCGATCTGCACCTGCCCCTGGGTGCGGCTTTCGACCTCCTGTTTCCAGCGCTCCATCTGGACGCAGGGGAAGGTCGGCGCCGGCGGGAAGTTGGCATAGCTGAGGGTGACCGGCGCGGCGCCGGCGGCGGGCGCCGCCAGGCTGAAGAAGGCCGCGAGCGCCGGCAGGATGCCCCATCGGGTGAGTCTGAAGCGTGAAGCCATGGTGTTTTCCCTCCTCCTTGTGTGGTATCCGCGTTGATCCCGCACCGGCCAGGTAACGCGGCCGGGCGGGGTTGGGAAACTTTCAGGCGCCGGGGTCGTCGCCGTTGCGGTGGTCGAACACCCGCCGGCTTTTGCGCTGGGTGCGCGGCAGGCTGCCGTGAGCGACGATCTCCACCTCGCTGCGGACCAGCACCTTGCGCCGGATCTCGGTGGCGATTTGCTCGGCCAGGTGCCGGTCGTCGGCGGGGCCGGCCCCCTGGCCGCGTTCGACCTTGATCACCATCCGGTCGCGGCCGCTTTCACGGCTCATCAGGTGGATCTGGAACTCGCTGCCGGTGCCGGCAACCCGGCTGAGGACATGGTCGATCTGGCTGGGGTAGATGTTGACCGCGCGGTAGATGAACATGTCGTCGCTGCGGCCCATGATCCGGTCGTGGCGCGGAAAGGGGACGCCGCAGGGGCAGGCGCCCGCGATGAGACGGGTCAGGTCGTGGGTGCGGTAGCGGATCAGGGGGCTGGCCTCCTTGCGCAGGGTCGTGACCACCAGCTCGCCCTGGGCGCCAGGGGGCACGGGTTGCAGGGTCGCCGGGTCGATGATTTCGAAGATGAAATGATCCGCCCAGTAGTGGATGCCGCTGTGGCAGGGGCAGTCCAGGCCGCTGCCGGGCCCGTAGAGTTCGGTCAGCCCGTAGATGTCGAAGATGTGTTCGACCCCCGTGAGGGCCTGGATGCGGGCGCGCATGGCGTCGCTGTGGCGCTCGGCCCCGAGGATGATCTTTTGCAGGCGGATTTTAGCGCCGAGGTTGCGCGCCTGAATTTCTTCGGCCATCAAAAGCGCCATCGAGGCCGTGGAGCAGAAGACGGTCGCCTCCATGTCCACCAGCATCTCGCAGTGCATCTCGGCGTTGGCCGGCCCCAGCGGAATGGCCATTGCGCCGAAGCGCTCGCAGCCCGCCTGGAAGCCCGCCCCGGCGGTCCACAGGCCGTAGCCCACGGCGATCTGGACGCGGTCCCGGCGGGTCAGCCCGGCCAGTTCATAGCAGCGCGCGAAAAGCTCGGCCCAGACGTCCACGTCCCGCTGGGTGTAGCAGAGCACCTTGCGTTTGCCGGTGGTGCCCGAGGAGGCATGAATGCGGGTGATCTCCTCAAAGGGCACCGCCCGCAGCGGAAAGGGGTATTCCGCCTGCAGGTCCTGCTTGTCGGTAAACGGCAGGTGAACGATATCGGTCAGTGAACGCACGTCCGCCGGGGTGACCCCGGCGGCCTCGAATTTACGGCGATAGGCCGCCGAGTTGCTCCAGGCGTGGGCCACGGTCCACTTGAGGCCCTCCAGCTGAAGGCGCTCCAGCTTCTCCGGGGGCAGCTCTCGGGGTATGAACGGCATCGAACCCTCCATCGGGTGTTCTTATCTGGCCGGCGGGGCCGCGGCGCCGGCGGCCAGCGCCGCCAGGGCCTCTTCCAGGAGCCTCGGTTGGGCGCTGAGGCGCTTTTGCAGCACGCGCTGAACCTCCGCCAGGCCGCAGAAAAGGGGCTTTTCGCGCTCGGTGGCGCCTGCGGCCAGGGCAAAACCCAGCAGGATCAGGTTGACGGCTCTGGGGGCGACGCCGCGGGCCAGGCGGTCGGCGTCCAACGCCAGGCTGCGGTGGTTTCCGTCATCGGTTGGGGCAGCCGCCGCGTTGACCGCGATCCAGCCCTCGGGTCTGAGAAAGGCCGCGTGCTGGGCGATGCTTTCGGCTTTCAGCGCCAGCAGCAGATCGGCGTGCCCGGGGCGGATCAGCGGACTTGAAAAGTCCCCCACCTTGAGGTGCGAGAGCACCGTGCCGCCCCGCTGGGCCATGCCGTGGGTTTCCGAGGAGAGCACCGCCAGGCCCTTGGCGATGGCCGCTTCGGCCAGCAGGCGGGTCACGAACAGGACCCCTTGGCCGCCCACCCCGCTGATGACGATTTGCTGATTTGTTGGCGCTTGCATTGCGTCTCCCGGGCTTGCGGCGCTTAATCGCGGTCGCAGGCGGCGATGGCCTTCTGCGGGCAGATGGTCAGGCACACGCCGCACCCGCTGCAGACCAACGGGTCGATTCGGACCCGCTCGGTTTCAGGATCCATGACCATCGCCGGGCATTCGAAGTTTTTGAGGCAGTAGCCGCAGCCGTCGCAGGCATCGCCCACCGTGGGCGCTTCGGCGGGGGCGGCCGCCTCCTGCCGGCGCTTGTCCAGCAGGCAGGGGTGGCGGGCGATCACCACCGCGGGCCCGCTTTCGCGGCTGTATTTGACCGCCGCGCGCACCGTGCGGGTGAAGGCGTCCAGTTGGTAGGGATCGGCGGTTTGGCAGCGGCTCACGCCGCAGCCGCGCACCAGGCTTTCGATCTCCACCCGGTTGAGCGGCTCGTCCATGGCGCCCGTCCCGGTTGCCGGCGTCGGCTGGTTGCCGGTCATGGCGGTGGTCCGGTTGTCCAGGATCACCAGGACGAACTTGACCCCTTGGACCACCGCGTCGATCAGGGCCGGCACGCCGGCGTGGAAAAAGGTGGAATCGCCGATGGTGGCCACGATGTCCGGCGGTTTGGGCGCGTTTTTGAAGGCGTGGTAAAAACCGGCCGCCTGGCTGATGGCGGCCCCCATGCAGAGCACCGTGTCCACCGCCCCCAGGTTGAGCCCCAGGGTGTAGCAGCCGATGTCGCCGGTGTAGATCGCGCGCGGGGCGGCCTTCTTGATGGCGAAGTAGCTGGCCCGGTGGGGGCAGCCGGCGCACAGGGTGGGGCGCCGGCCGGGAACCGTCGGCAGGCTGGGCACCGGGCCCCCCAGCCCGGCAAACTGGCGGATGCTGTTTTCCACCGCCTCCGGCAGGATCTCCCCCACCCGGGACACCGCGCCGTTCAGCTTGCCGCGCACCCGCTGCCGGTCGGCCAACTGCATCTCGATCACCCCCATGGTCTCCTCGATCACCAGGATCTCGCTGTGGGCGGCCAGGAGTTGGGCCGTGAAGTCGCTGTGCAGCGGGAAGGGCTGGCGCACCTGGTAGAGGGCGATCCGGTCCCCGAGTCCCAGCTCCGCCATCACCTCGCGCGCGTGGGCGGCGGCGACGCCGGAGACGACGACGGCCTGGGGGGTCTTGCGGGCCGGGGTCAGTTTGAGCGGGGCGGTGGCCGGGTGAAGCGCGATTTCGGCCAGTTTGCGTTCCAGTTCGTGGTGCAGCTGGTTGCGGAACTTGGGGGTCGCCGCCCAGCGCGCCGGGTTTTTTTCAAAGGCCGGCTGGCGCTCGGGGGGCCGGGGGGAGAGGGGCGCCATGTCCTGGCGGGCGTGGCAGACCCGGGTGGTGGGCCGCAGCATCACCGGAATGCGGAACTCCTCGGAAAGCGCGAAGGCTTCGCCCACCAGCGCGCGGGCCTGGGCCGGGGAGTCGGGGTCGAGCACCGGGATCTTGGCCATCATGGCCATCAGCCGGCTGTCCTGCTCGGTCTGGGAGGAGTGCGGACCCGGGTCGTCGGCGCTGATGATCACAAACCCGCCGCCGGTGCCCATGTAGGCGGCGCTCATGAGCGGGTCGGCGGCCACATTCAAGCCCACCTGCTTCATGCTGACG
>JASFIY010000173.1:0-5505 GCA_050122415.1 Desulfobacteraceae bacterium | reverse complement strand
CCGCAGCGGCGCGCCGCTGGTCAAGCTCAGCAAAAAAGAGGCCCGGCGCCGGCGCTCGGAGATCATCACCCGGCGCGGGCGGGAACTGCGGCCCCTGGAGGAGGCCATCGCCGCGGCGGAAAACGGGATCGAGGGCCAGGAAACCCGGATGAAGGAGCTCAACAGCGGGATGCTGGCCGCCTCCGAGGCCGGTGACGGCGCGCGTATCGCCGAGCTTTCGCGAAGCCTGCACGCCTGCCAGGAGGCCATCGACCAATATTTTGCGGAGCTGGAGAAACTCAGCGCGGCCCTGAACCGCAAAAATGCCGGCTTCCAGGCCCAGCTGGCGGAGCTGGGCGAGGGTGACGCGCCGGACTGAGGGCCGCAAGCCGGCGGGCCCCGCAACAAGCGGGGGTGGCCGCTGCGGCCGCACCCACGAACATTTAACGGGAAGCTTTCGCCATGGAGACCCTTGCTGCCGACCACGTACGCTTTGTGGACAGCCACCTGCACCTCGATCTCGTCGCCAAATCCCATCGGGCGCGGATAACCTGGCTGCGCAAGGCCGGGTGCCTGCCCGTCGCCTGGGCCATGGGCGGCGGCGGGGGCAGTGTCCCCAAGCTGCGCAAGTATCTCGAGGCCCAGCGCAACACCGTTCACCGCCTGCGCAAGGCCGATCTGGCGGGGTGGTTTCTGACCGGCGTTCACCCGCGCCACATTCCGGCGGCCCTCAAACCCGAGGCGCTGGCCCCTTTGCTGGCGCCTTTTCTCGCCGATCGCTTCTGCCGCGGGGTCGGCGAGATCGGTCTGGATGCCGCCGACGAGCGCGAAAAGGAAATCTTCATCGCCCAGCTGGAGCTGCTGCGCACCGAAATGAGCCGCCACCTGGTGGTCGGGGTGCACACCCCGCGCGAGGACAAAGAGCGGGTGACCGAGGAAACCCTGGCGATTCTCAACCGCTACACCCCATGGGCGGACCGCATCGTGGTGGACCACTGCAGCCTTGCGACCCTCGGGGCCGTGCTGGAGCGCGGCTTCTGGGCCGGCGTGAGCCTCAGCCCGGCGAAATCCTCGGCGGCGGATGTGGTCGAAATGCTGGCGCGCCACCCGCGCGCCCTGCACCGGGTGATGCTCAACAGCGACAGCGGTGGCGAGTTCCACGAGGACCTGCAGCGCTTCGTCGCCTCCCAGGGCCTGCCGCCGGAATCCCTGGTGCGCCTGAGCCGCGACAACGCCCTGACCTTCTATCGCCTGCCGCGACCCTCAAAACCGGTCTGATCCGCCTGGCGGCGCGGCTGCAAGACAAGCTTCAGCCCCATTCAGACCCGGCGCCGGCCGCGCGCCAGGGAGGTGACCGATGTCCTACATTCTGGCATTTTACGGCAGCCCCCGGCGCCGGGGCAACACCGCCACCCTGCTGCAGCACGCGGTTCAAGGAGCACGGGCGGCCGGCGCCGAGGTCGAGGAGATCTTCCTGCGGGACCTCAAGATGTCGCCCTGCCTGGAAATTTACGGCTGCAAGAAGGACGGGCGCTGCGTGATCCAGGACGACTATCAGCCGCTCCACGACAAGCTGCTGCGGATGGATGGGATCATGCTGGCCTCGCCGATTTTTTTCTACACCGTCTCGGCCTTCACCAAGGTCCTGATGGACCGCTGCAACGCCCACTGGGTCAAAAAATACTGGATCGACCAGGCGACCATGGGAAAATGGGAAAACCGCCGCAAGGGGCTCTTCATCGCCGCCGGGGCCACCCGGGGGCGCAAGCTGTTTGCGGGGGTCGAGCTGAGCATCCGCTATTTCTTCGACGCCCTGGACACCCAGTTGTGGCGGTCATTGTGCTTTCGCGGGTTGGACTTCCAGGGGGACGTGCTGAAGCATCCGGCGTACTTGGAAGAGGCCTTGGCCGCCGGCCGCGATCTGGCCCTGGCGCTGGCCGCCGACGCCGAAAGCGCCGGACAGAACCCACCCCCCTCACCTGGAGGTGCTTGAAGCGCTATGGAGCTGAAGAGTCTGAATCTGAAAACGGCCGCTGTGGAAACCCTCGTGGTGCCGGTCTGCGAGGATGCCGAGCTGCACGCCAACCCGCTTCTGGGCGCGCTGGCGGCGATGGCCCTGGCGCTGCCCGAATTCAGTGGGAAAACCGGCCAGCTGGTGACCCTCTTTGGGCCTGAAGGCGTTCAGGTCCGCCGCGCGTTGTTTGTCGGCCTGGGAAAGCTGGCCGCAATCGACCGCGAGGCACTGCGCCGCTTTGCCGGTGCCGCCGTTCAGCGGTGCATCGGCTGCCGCCTAACGGAGGTTCTGATCGCCGTGCCGGCGGCCACCCGGCTGAAGATCAAGGCCCCCGAGCTGCTGACTCCCCTTTTGGAAGGCGCTTTTCTGGCCAACCACCGCTTCGATCGCTACAAGGCCGAGAAAAAGGACGCCCCCCTGGAGCGGCTGGCCTTTCTCGTCCCCTCCCGGTTGGCCCGGCAGCACCGCGACCTGCCCCAGCGGGTGGCCACGGTCTTCGGCGGCACCCTGCTGGCGCGGGAGTGGGTCTCCATGCCGGCCAACGACAAGCGCCCCGCGCAGTTCGTTCAGGTTCTGAGCGAACGGGCGCAGGCCGAAAACCTGGAGGTGACGGTGCTCGACGAACGGGCCCTGCAACAGGAGAAGCTCGGCGCACTGTTGGCCGTCGGCGGCGGCAGCGACAGCAAACCCGCCCTGGTGCTGATCGACTACAGCCCCCGGGGGGCGCGCCGCAGCCTGGCGTTGGTGGGCAAGGGGGTGACCTTCGATGCGGGGGGGCTGAATCTCAAGCCCACCGGGTCCATCGAGGAGATGAAGGTCGACATGGCCGGCGCGGCCGCGGTGGCGGCCACGATGATCGTGCTGGCCCGTTTGAAGCCCAAACTGCGGGTGGTGGCGGCCCTGCCGGTGGTGGAGAATATGATTTCCGGCAGCGCCTACCGGCCCGGGGATGTCGTCACCAGCTACGCCGGCAAGACGATCGAGATCGGCAACACCGACGCCGAGGGGCGCCTGATCCTGGCCGATGCCATGGCCTACGTGCTCAAGAAGTATCAGCCGGACACCCTGATCGATCTGGCGACCCTGACCGGGGCCTGCGTGGTGGCGTTGGGGGATGGGATCGCCGGGGTCTTCTCGCGCGACGACGATCTGGCCGAGGCCATCGTGCGCGCCGGCCGGGCGACCCATGAGCGCTGCTGGAGAATGCCTCTGCCGGATGACTACAAGGACCTGCTCAAAAGTGACATCGCCGATCTGCGCAGCGTGGGGACCACCCGCTGGGGCGGGGCCATCGCCGCCGCCTTGTTTCTGTCGGAGTTTGTCGGCGACACCCGTTGGGCGCACATCGATATCGCCGGCCCGGTCTATCGCAAGAAGGAAGACGCCTACTGCGGCGCGGGCGGCACCGGCTTCGGGGTTCGGCTGCTCTGGGAGCTGATCGAAAAGCTTTGAAGGGGCCGGGCCGCCCGCAATCCCGGGCGGCCGGCCGAGACCCTTACTCCGAAGGCGCAAAATCGGGGTCGCTGAGCTTGACCATCCCGACGCCGCCCTGGATGTTGCGGGTTTCCCCGATGCCTCTGCTGCGCAGCAGCAGCTGGGCCTCGTAGGATCGCGGCCCGGAGCCGCAGATCAGACAGAGCCGTTCGCCCTTGGGGACCTCGTCCAGGCGGCAGACCAGTTCCTCCTGGGGGATGTTGAGCCACTGGCTGCCGTATTTTTCCATGAACGGCGAGGACTGCACGGCGCTGCGCACGTCCAGCACCCGGATCTTGCCGTCTTTGAATTCTTTCAGAAATTCAGCCACGTCGATGGGTTCCTGGCGGCCTTCGAGGATGTTCTCGAGGGCATTGGCGGCGTTGTTGACGATGTCCATGGCCGAGGCAAAGGGCGGGGCGTAGGCCACCTCCAGGTTGGAGATTTCCGCCAGACCCACATCGTGATGCATCAGGGCGGCCACGGCATCCACCCGGCCCTTGACGGCGTCGCCGGCCTTGCCCACGGCCTCGATCCCCAGTACCCGGCGGGTCTTGCGGTCGGCGATCAGCTTGAGGTACATGAGCTCCTGGGAGGGGTAGAAATGGGCCCGGTCCGACTGCACCACCACGGCGTGGGCCGGGTCGAAGCCCGCGGCGGTCGCCTGGCGCTCCGTCAGCCCGGCCCGGGCGATGCCCAGATCGAAAACCTTCAGACAGAAGCTGCCGACTGTCCCGCCGATGCGGGCCCAGCCCCCGGTGATGTTCGTGCCGATCACCCGCCCCTGACGGTTGGCCAGGGAGCCCAGCGGCATGTGAACGGTCTCGCCGCTCACCCGGTGCAGGATTTCGATGCAGTCGCCGCCGGCGAAAATGTCCGGGTCCGAGGTCCGCAGGCCCTCGTCCACCCGGATGCCGCCGAAGCGCCCGACCGCCAGACCGGCCTCCCGCGCCAGGGTGCTGTTGGGGCGCACTCCCACGGCCAGGATCACCAGCTGGCAGGGGATCTGGCCGGTACTGGTCTCCACCGCCTGGACCCCGTTTTGGGCATCGCCCAGAATGCGGGTGACGCGCTCCGAGAGCAGGACCCGCACCCCCTTTTCGGTCATGTGGTTTTTGATCAAGAGCGCCATGTCCGGGCCGAAGGCCGGCGGCAGGAGCTGGTCCATCATTTCCACCAGGGTGGTTTCCACCCCCCACAGGTCGGTCAGGGCCTCGGCCATTTCGAGTCCGATGGCGCCGCCTCCGATGACCACCGCGTTTTCCACCTGCCCCTTGGCGATCATCTCCTTGATGGCCTTGGCCTGGTGGAGGTTGGCGACCAGCGACACGCCGGGCAGGTCGACTCCCGGCAGGGGCGGCTGGACCGGGGTGGCGCCGGTGGCCAGGACCAGCTTGTCGTATGGCAGCTGGTCCTCCTGACCATCGGTCTGGTGGCGGATCTTGAGTGTTTTGGCCCGGCGGTCGATGGCCAGGGCCTCGGCGTGGAGCACATCCACGCATTTGGCGTTTTTGAAGAACCGGCTGTCGCGCAGGACGTGGGCGCTGGTGGAGCGCAGGCCTTCCAGGTCGGCCACGTCACCGCCGATGTAGTAGGGAATGCCGCAGCCGCCGTAGGAAATGATATAGTCCCGGTCCAGCAGTTTGACCTCTGCCCCGGGGTCCAGACGCATCACCCTGGCCGCCACCTTGGGGCCCAGGGCCACGGCGCCGACGATCACAACACGCTTTGCCATAATTTTTTTTCTCCTCCTCCGGTCGGTTCGGAAACCCTTTGTTGCGGTTGCACATCAAACAGGATATATCCCAAAAACTCCTTTTAGTCACCTGGTGCAGGCCTGTCAAGGTTTGGCATGCTTCGAGGGCCGCATTGGCGGCGGCGGCCTCGCAAGCCGCGGGCCGCGGCCCGAAAAGAGTTCTTGCCAAACGGGCGGCCGGTTTTATATTTAGCTTGATTTGCGGCTCACCGCAGGTGAAAAGCGCGACACCATCCGTTAGGAGCAATGATATGTCAAATCAACTCAAAACCACCTTTCTCCT
>JASFIY010000172.1:0-5527 GCA_050122415.1 Desulfobacteraceae bacterium | reverse complement strand
CCCCTTTTGCGGGATCCGGCCGCCCTTCTGAAAGCCGCCGACGAGCGGCTCTACGAGGCGAAAGCGCGCCTGAAGGCGAAACCCAAAAAGCGCCGCAAAAACGAGGGGCCGCCCTGAAAGGGGCATCTTCATCAGCCGGCGGGACGAAAAAAGGCCCTGCCGGCACAATGTGCGGCAGGGCCTGGGAAACGCTTGCTGGAGACCGGAAAACGAATGGCTGGCGGTGACGGAAAAGCGGGGTTGAACGCCCCTCTCCGCGGGCCACCCTATTTTTCGGTTGTAGCGGGCTTGGAATCGGCTTCCGGGGCGGCCTCGGCGGCGGGTTCTTCAGCCACCGGCTCGGCAGCCGGCGCCGCCGACACCGCTGGGGTTTCAGATTTTGCTGCGGCCTCGGCCGCTTCCTCGGGTTTCTCGACCGCCTTCGGCTTTTCAGGTGCCGGCGGCACTTTTTTCTTCTTGGGTTTTTTGGCTGCCCCTTCACCCACCAGTTCCACCAGGGAGATCGGGGCGGCATCGCCGGGTCTGCGGCCGATTTTGACCACCCGCGTATACCCGCCCGCCAGCGACCCGAAGCGCGCCTGGGCGTTTTCGAAGAGTTGATGCACCACGTTTTTTTCGCGCACGATGGCCATCGCCTGGCGGCGCGCGTGCAAGTCCCCGCGTTTGGCCAGGGTGACGATGTGGTCGGCCCAGCGTTTGAGCTCCTTGGCCTTGACATCGGTGGTGCGGATGCGATCGTGCTTCAACAGCGAGGTCACCATGTTTCGGAACATGGCGTCCCGGTGGCTGCTGCTACGGCCCAACTTGACGCCTGCTTTTCGATGTCTCATCGGATAATCTACTCCCCTTCCTCCGCCTCTTCCTCGGGAGGCATAAACCCATCCAGCTTCATTCCCAGAGAAAGGCCCATTTCACTCAAGACTTCCTTAATCTCGTTGAGAGATTTACGGCCGAAATTTTTGGTCTTGAGCATTTCGTTTTCGGTTTTCTGCACCAGTTGAAAGATCTTGAGGATATTGGCGTTTTTCAGGCAATTGGCACTGCGGACGGAAAGTTCGAGCTCTTCGACGCTGCGGTAGAGGTTTTCGTTGAACTGCGGCTCCGAACCGCGGTCGGCGCCCCTCTCCCTGTCCGGCTCGGCCTCTTCATCAAAGTTGATGAAGGTGGTCATCTGGTCTTTGAGAATTTTGGCGGCATAGGCCAACGCGTCCTCGGGCTGCACGCTGCCGTCCGTCCAGACTTCCAGGGTCAGCTTGTCATAGTCGGTGCGCTGACCTACGCGCGCGTTGCCGACCACGTAGTTGACCCGTTTGATGGGCGAGAAGACGGCATCGATGGCGATGGTGCCCACCGGGGCGTCCTCGTCCTTGTTGTTTTCGGCCAGCGAGTAGCCTTTACCGACCCTGACCGCCATGGTCATGTTCAGCTCGGCGTCCGAGGTGAGCGTGGCGATGTGCTGCTCGGGGTTGAGCACGGTAACCCGGCCGTCGCCGCTGACGATGTCGCCGGCGGTCACCGCACCCTCGCCTTTGGCAACGATGGTCACGGTTTTCGTTTCGGGGTCGGAGACTTTCAGTCTGACCTGCTTCAGGTTGAGGATAATCTCCGAGACATCTTCAAGGACCCCGGGGACGACGCTGAATTCGTGCATCACGCCTTCGAATTTGACCGAGGTGATGGCCGCGCCGTAAAGGGAGGACAGGATAATCCGCCGCAGGGCATTGCCGCAGGTGATCCCGAAGCCCCTTTCAAGGGGTTCGCAGACAAACTTGCCGTAAGACGCCGTGCTCTCGGAGTGAAGCCGATCCGGCCTGATCATCCCGCGCCAGTTCATATGCATGAGTCCGTTAGATGACATTTCAAATTCTCCAGTTATTTTTCAGAAAATATCTCATCGTAACCGGGATTGGTCACCCGAAAACAGACGTGCGTCTCTGGATATGATCTGATGAAGCGGCTAGTCCAGGTTACTTGGAGTATAGCTCGACGATGAGCTGTTCCTGAATCGGCATGGTCAAGTCTTCGCGAACCGGAAGGTTTTTGACCGTGCCTTTCAGGTTTTCTTTTTCCAGTTCCAACCACTGGGGAACCCCCCTCCGGACCACCGCAGCGAGGGAGTC
This sequence comes from Desulfobacteraceae bacterium, assembly GCA_050122415.1. Lineage (GTDB taxonomy): Bacteria > Desulfobacterota > Desulfobacteria > Desulfobacterales > JAABRJ01 > JAABRJ01. The sequence goes on along the minus strand of JASFIY010000172.1, from coordinate 3,407 downwards.
TGAAATGGATTGCATTTGGCGGCTTTTTTCCTTGACCTCGACGACGTCGCCCGCTTTCACCTGATAGGAGGGGATATTGACCTTCTGTCCGTTGACCAGCAGATGGTTGTGCCGCACCAGCTGGCGACCCTGGGAGCGGGAATTGACGAACCCCAGGCGATAGGCCACGTTGTCTAAACGGGTTTCCAGCTGCACCAAGAGATTGGTGCCGGTGATCTCCTTTTTGCGCTCGGCCCGCTCGAAAAACAGTCGGAACTGTTTTTCAGTTAAACCGTACATTCTTTTGACCTTTTGTTTTTCGCGGAGCTGCACCCCGTAATCCGAGGTTTTGCCCCGGCGCCGCTGCCCGTGCTGGCCGGGCGGATAACTGCGCCGGTCAAAGGCGCACTTGTCCGAGTAACAACGATCACCCTTCAAGAAAAGCTTCAAATTCTCACGTCTGCAGATGCGGCAAACCGAGCCTGTATATCGCGCCAAGTCTTCCTCCTTCTTTGATCAACAGCAGGCGGCGGCTGACACCAAGAATAGCGGCCCAAAACCGGCTGCTTTGCGGTAATCCGTCCCCGCCGCCAAAAGATAATGTGGGGTCCTTTAAACTCTCCGACGTTTCGGCGGACGGCACCCGTTGTGGGGGATTGGCGTCACGTCTTTGATCATCAGCACGTTGAAGCCGGCTGCCTGCAGCGAACGCAGGGCCGACTCGCGTCCGGCGCCCGGCCCCTTGACGTACACCTCGACGTTCTTCATGCCGTGCTCCATGGCCTTGCGAACGGCGTCCTGGGCGGCCATCTGGGCGGCAAAAGGGGTGCTTTTGCGGGAGCCCTTAAACCCCTGGGAGCCTGAACTGGACCACGCCACGACATTTCCGGCCGGATCGGTAATGGAAACAATGGTGTTGTTGAACGTCGATTGTATGTGGACAACCCCGGTGGGGATGTTCTTTTTTTCTTTTTTCTTAACTCGGGTTCTTTTCGCCATGAGATTGGTTCCTGTGGGTTAGTGATTATTTCTTCTTGGCCGCGCCTTTTTTCTTGACCGCCGAGCGCCGGGGGCCCTTGCGCGTCCGGGCGTTTGTGCTGGTGCGCTGGCCGTGAACCGGAAGCGATTTGCGGTGGCGCAGGCCGCGGTAGCAGCCCAGGTCCATCAACCGCTTGATGTTCATGGAGACATCGGTTCTCAGCTCACCCTCCACCTTGTAGCCGTCGATGAGCTTGCGAATGTCGTTGGTTTCGGATTCGGTCAAATCATCGGTTTTGGTGTCAAGGTGAATGTTCAATTTTTCGAGGATCTGTTTCGACGTCGTTCGACCGATCCCGTAGATGTAGGTCAACCCAATCTCAACCCGTTTGTTTTTCGGTAAATCTACGCCCGCAATTCTTGCCAAAGCCGCTCCTCCTCTATCCCTGACGCTGTTTGTGGCGTTTGTTCTCGCAGATGACTCTCACCACACCTTTTCTGCGAACAATTTTACACTTGCTGCAAATTTTCTTTACGGATGATCTGACTTTCATAGATCGCTTCCTTATACAAGCATGTTTTTAGCAGCCGGTCAAAAGGGGCCCCGGCTCGAATATCGATCGGTCAAAATGCCCGCCTTTATTTGGATCGGTAGGTGATCCGGCCGCGGGTCAAATCGTATGGGGACAGTTCAACGTTCACGGTGTCGCCCGGCAGGATTTTGATGAAATGCATGCGCATCTTTCCGGAGATGTGCGCCAGTATCTGGTGGCCGTTTTCGAGTTCGACCTTGAACATGGCATTCGGCAGCGTTTCGACGACCTTGCCCTGGACCTTGATCGGTTCTTCTTTCGCCATTGATTCCTCTTCGCGGTCAGTGGACCTCATGCCGCCAGGCGGCGGCCACAAACCGCATTAAATTTAGCGCCCCCCGCGTCCGCGAATCCCACCTTTCTTGAGAAACCCCTCGTAGTGGCGGCTGAGCATGTGGGACTCCATCTGGGCCACCGTATCGATGGCGACCCCGACGACGATCAAGAGGGCCGTACCACCGAAATAAAACGGCACATTGAATTTCTGAATCAGAAAAGAGGGCAGCACACACACCGCCGACACATAGATGGCGCCGCCCAGGGTGATCCGGGTGAGGACCTTGTCAATGTAATCCGCCGTGCGCTTGCCGGGGCGGATCCCGGGAATGTACCCGCCGTATTTTTTCATGTTGTCGGCGACGTCAACCGGGTTGAAGGTCACCGCCGTGTAGAAGTAGCAGAAAAAGAAGATAAAACCAACATATATCAAATTGTAGATCACGTTCCCGGGGTGCATCGCCTCGGCCACCGTATTCATCCAGGGCACGTTCATAAAGCTGGCGATGGTGGCCGGGAACATGATGATCGAGGAGGCGAAGATCGGCGGAATGACCCCGGAGGTGTTGATCTTGAGGGGCAGGTGGGTGCTCTGACCGCCGTACATTCGTCTGCCCACGACCCGCTTGGCATACTGCACCGGAATCCGTCGCTGCCCCTGCTCCACAAAGACGATCGCCCCGACCACCACCACCATCATGATCAGCAGGAGAATGACCAGAAAAATCCCCATTTCGCCGGTGGACACCAGCCGAAAGGTGTTGCCGGTGGCCGACGGGATTCCGGCCACAATCCCGGCGAAAATGATCAAAGAAATCCCGTTGCCGATGCCGCGCTCGGTGATCTGCTCTCCCAGCCACATGATAAAGGCCGTCCCGGCGGTCAGGGTCATGACCGTCATCAGCCGAAAGCCCCAACCGGGGCTGATCACCACCGATGCACCGCCGGGGGCGGCCATGGTTTCAAGCCCGATGCTGATGCCAAACCCCTGGATGATGCTCAGCACCACCGTGCCGTAGCGGGTGTACTGGGTGATCTTTTTGCGTCCGGCCTGCCCCTCCTTGGAAAGCCGCTCCAGATGGGGCACCACCACGGTCAGCAGCTGCAGAATAATCGAGGCGCTGATGTAGGGCATGATCCCCAAGGCAAAAACGGACAGCCGCTCCAGTGCGCCGCCGGAGAACATATCAAAAAGGCCCAGCAGGGTCCCCTGGGCCCTTTCGAAGAAAGAGGCCAGCGCCACGGCATCGATGCCCGGGGTCGGGACGTGGACGCCGATCCGATAAACCAAGAGGAGCCCAAGGGTGTATAAAATTCGTTTCTTGAGCTCCGGTATCTTGAAGATCGACTGGAAGCCGGACCCGACCATGTCAGTTTACCTCGACTTTACCACCGGCAGCGGTAATCTTGTCCGTGGCGCCTTGGCTTACTTTGCTGAGCTTGATGGTGAGCGGAAAGTCAATTTCACCTGCTCCGAGCAGCTTGATGCCGTCGCTTTTGCCTTTGACGAGCCCGCTCTTGTAAACCGCCACTTCGTCCACGACGCTGTCGCGCCCGAATTTGGCCAGATCACGCACGTTG
>JASFIY010000171.1:0-5532 GCA_050122415.1 Desulfobacteraceae bacterium | reverse complement strand
CGGCCTCAGGCGCCGCCGAGAAAAATGAAACGGTAAAAGGTCGAAAACCAGACCGTTTCGTAAAAAAGCCACCTTACGGCGCGCAAACCTCAGCGGCGTGAGGCGTACTCATGCACGCCGCAGCGACTTCGAGATGCAGCGCAACGCGGGGATTGGGTTTTCTACGGAACGGCCGAGAAAGGGATCCGCATGCCGCCTGGCGTCGATATTCTGGTCACCCACGGTACCGTTTTGACCATGGACGGCGCCGGCACCCGGATCGATGACGGCGCGGTGGCGGTTGCCGGCGATCGCATCCTGGCGGCCGCGCCGACCCACCGTCTGGCCGCGGTTCCGGCCAAAAAAATCATCGATGCCCACGGCGGCATCATCATGCCCGGACTGGTCAACGCCCACACCCACGCCGCCATGACCTGCTTCCGGGGGCTGGCCGACGACCTGCCCCTGATGACCTGGCTGAACGACCACATCTTCCCGGCCGAATCCCGCCTGACCGAGGAGATGGTCCACCAGGGGGCTCTCCTGGGCTGCGCCGAAATGATTCTTTCCGGAACCACCTGCTTCTGCGACATGTACCTGTTCGCCGATGCCGTCGCGCAGGCCGCCCGCGCCGCCGGCCTGCGGGCGGTGGTGGGCGAGGTCCTCTTCGACTTTCCCTCGCCCAATTACGGCGCCCCGCAAAACGGGTTGGCCTATACCCGGCGCATGGCCGAGCGCTGGGCCGGCGACCCCCTGATCGGGGTGGCCGTGGAACCCCATTCGCCCTACCTGTGCGCCCCCGAGCTGCTCTGCCAGGCCGCCGATCTGGCGCGCGAGCTCCAGCTGCCGCTGGTCACCCACCTGGCGGAGACCGCGGGCGAGGTGGCCCAGATCAGGTCGCGCCACGGCCGAACGCCGGTGGCCCATCTGGCCCATCTGGGCATCCTGGACCCCCGCCTGCTGGCCTGCCACTGCGTCCGGCTGACCCCGGAGGACATCGCGCTCTTGCAGGCGGCGGACGTCAAGATCGTCCACAACCCCGAGAGCAACATGAAACTCGCCTCCGGGATCGCCCCGGTCGCGGATCTTTTGGCTGCCGGCCTGTGCGTCGCCCTGGGCACCGACGGCTGCGCCAGCAACAACGACCTGGACCTCTTTCTGGAAATGGACACCGCCGCCAAACTCCACAAGGTGGCCACCCTGGACCCCACCGCCCTGCCGGCCGAGCAGGTGTTGAAAATGGCCACCATCGACGGCGCCCGCGCCCTGGGCCTGGAGACGATCACCGGATCGTTGGAGCCCGGCAAGCGGGCCGATCTGATCGTCATCGACTGCCGCAAGCCCCATTTGACCCCGCTCTACCACCCCGCCTCGCACCTGGTCTACGCCGCCCGCGGCGGCGACGTGGACACGGTGATCATCAACGGGCGGCTGGTCATGGAAAACCGCGAACTCCTGAGCCTGGATCTCCAGCGGACGGCCGCAGACGTCCGGGCCATCGCCGCCCGGCTCGGGGCCGGATCCATGGCGAACTGAAAGCCGCCCCATGAACTACGACACCCTGATTCGCAACGGCATCGTGCTCACCGTCAACCCGGCCTTCGAGATCTTTTGCCCGGGGTTTGTGGGGATCCGCAGCGGCCGGATCGCCGCCCTGGGACCGGAGGGCCCGGGCGCCGCGCCACCCCGGGCCGAAACCTGCATCGACGCCCGCGGCGGCATCATCATGCCCGGGCTGGTCAACACCCACACCCACCTGCCGATGACGCTCTTCCGCGGTCTGGCCGACGACCTGCCCCTGGAGACGTGGCTGAACGACCACATCTTCCCGGCGGAGCGCCGGCATATCAGCCCCGCTACGGTGGGCTGGGGCGCCCGCCTGGCCTGCGCCGAAATGCTCCTCTCGGGCACCACCACCTGCTGCGACGGCTACTTCCTGGAAGACCGGGTGGCCGCGGCCGTGGCGGACTCCGGGATGCGGGCCGTGCTGGGCCAAGGGGTGATCGATTTCGCGGCCCCCGGCGTTGCCGACCCCAGGGACAGTATCGCCGCCGCCCGCGATTTTCTTTCGCGCTGGCGGTCGCAGACGCCGCTGATCACCCCGGCGGTCTTCTGTCATTCGCCCTACACCTGCAGCGCCGAGACGCTGCGCGCAGCCAAAGCGCTGGCCGCCGAGCACGGCGCCCTCTTCCAGATCCACGCCGCCGAAACCCGCCAGGAGTGCGACGCAAGCCGCGCCCGCCACGGCGCCTCGCCCATCGCCTACCTGGACCGCCTGGGCCTCCTGACCCCGGGGACCCTCCTGGTGCACTGCGTCTGGGCCGACGACCGGGACATCGCGCGCATCGCCGCCGGCGGGGCGGCGATCTCCCACAACCCGCAAAGCAACATGAAGCTCGCCAGCGGAATCGCGCCGGTCACCGACTTCCTGGCCGCCGGGATCACCGTGGGCCTGGGCACCGACGGCTGCGCCAGCAACAACGACCTGGACCTGTTGCACGAGATGGACACCGCGGCCAAGCTGCACAAGGTTCGCAGCGGTGACCCGACGGCCTGCCCGGCCCGGACCGTGGTCGAAATGGCCACCATCCGCGGCGCCCAGGCCATCGGCCTGGGCGCGGTCACCGGCTCGCTTGAAATCGGCAAGGCCGCCGACATCACCGTTTTGACCGCCGATGCCCCGCACCTGGTGCCGATCTACCACCCGGCCTCGCACGTGGTCTACGCGGCCCGCGGCGACGACGTGCGGGAAGTCCTCGTGGCCGGCCGGCGCCTGGTGGCCGAGGGCCGCCTGCAAAGCCTGGATGCCGACGAAATCCGCCGCCAGGTGACGGCCATCGCCCGCGAGATCCGCTCTTGCAGCGGCAACTGAGGATCCCTCGATGACTCTCGACCGCATCATCCGCGCCGCCCGGGGTAAAGAGCCCGCCGAGCTGGTCTTCAAAAACGCCCGCATCGTCGATGTTTTCACCGGTCAAATCGTCCCCGGCGACCTGGCCGTGAGCGCCGGCACGATCCTGGGAATCGGCCCTTACACGGGTCGCCGCTGTTTCGACCTGGGGGGCCGCTTCCTGGCCCCGGGCTTCATCGACCCGCACGTGCACATCGAAAGCGCCATGACGGTGGTGGCCGAGTTCGCCCGGGCGGTGGTGCCCTGCGGCACCACCACGGTGTGCGCCGATCCCCACGAGATCGCCAACGTCCTCGGCGCGGAGGGCATCGACCGCATGCTGCAAGCTTCCAGCGGCCAGCCCCTGAACGTTTTTTTCACCCTACCCTCCTGCGTGCCGGCAACCCCGATGGAGACCGCCGGGGCCGCCCTGGGCGCCGCCGAACTGGCCCCTTACCTTGGAGACGAGCGGATCGTGGCCCTGGGGGAAATGATGAACTTCCCCGGCGTGCTCCACGCCGACCCGGAGGTCTTGGGCAAAATCACGGCCGCGCGCTTGCAGCGCAAACCGGCCGACGGCCACGCACCGGGTCTGGCCGGGCTGGATCTCAACGCCTACGCCGCGGCGGGCATCGCCAGCGACCACGAGTGCACCACGGCGGCCGAGGCGCGCGCCAAACTGGCCGTCGGGATGCACATCATGATCCGCGAGGGCAGCGCCGCCCGCAATCTGGCCGCGCTCCTGCCGGTGGTGGACCGCCACAGCGCCCGCCGCATGATGTGGTGCACCGACGACCGCCACCCCCACGACCTGATGGAGGAGGGCCACATCGACAGCATCGTGCGCCGGGCGATCCGCCTGGGGCTCGACCCCATGACCGCCATCCAGATGGGGACCCTCAACCCGGCGGAGTACTTCGGCCTGAAAACCCTGGGGGCCATCGCGCCCGGGCGCCGGGCCGACCTGGTGGTCTTCTCCGATCTCGCCTGCCCACGGATCGAGGCGGTCTACGCCCGCGGCGTGGAGGTGGCCCGCGACGGCCGGATGACCGTGGCCCGCCCGGCGCCGGCCGCCGGTGTTTTGCCCACCCGCATGGACGTTCCCCTGGAGCGGGTGGACCTGCGGGTCCCGCTCCAGGGGGAGCGGATGCGGGTGATCGCGATCGTACCCGACCAGATCGTCACGCGGCAGCAAATCCTGGGGGTCACCGCCCGGGACGGGGCCGCGGTTGCCGACCCCGCGCGCGACCTGCTCAAGATCGCGGTGGTCGAGCGCTATACGGGAAGCGCCCGCACCGGCATCGGCTTCGTCCGCGGCCTGGGGCTCAAGCGGGGAGCGCTGGCCGCCAGCGTGGCCCACGATGCCCACAACCTGATCGTGGTCGGCGCCGACGACGAGGCCATGCGGACCGCTCTGGCGGCACTGGTGGCGACCGGCGGGGGCCTGGTCGCCGTCGACCGGCGCGGGGTCCGGGCCCAATTGCCCCTGCCGTTTGCCGGGCTGATGTCGCCGGAGCCGGTGGAGACGGTCAAAGCCGCCCTGGACGAACTGCTGCGGGCGGCATGGGACCTCGGCGCACGCCTCAAGGACCCCTTTATGACCCTGTCCTTTCTGGCCCTGGCGGTGATCCCCGAACTGAAGATCACCGACCACGGGCTGATCGACGTCAACCGGTTTGCGCCGGTTCCCCTATTCGTAACCTGAACTTCAAAGGACACCCCATGACCAGCGAAGACCCCAAACTGCGCCCGATCTGGCGCGACGACCGCACCGACCAGGTCCGAATCATCGATCAGCGCCTGCTGCCCCACCAGCTGGTCCTGGTTGAACTGAAGACCGTCGCCGACGCTGCGGAGGCCATCCGGGAGATGTCCGTGCGCGGCGCCCCGTTGATCGGGGTCACCGCCGCTTATGGGCTTTATCTGGCCGCCCGGGCCGGCAGCGGCCAAGGGCCCGATGACGACAGCCTGCGGCAGGCCGCGCGCCTCCTCACAGAGGCCAGGCCGACGGCGGTCAACCTGGGCTGGGCGGTGGCGCGGGTTCTCGATGCCACACTGCCCGCCCCCAAAGCCGCACGCCCGGCTGCCGCCCGTCAGGCGGCCGACGCCATCTGGCAGGAGGAGTTGGAGAATTGCCGCCGCATCGGGGAGGCCGGCCTGCCCCTGATCCGCGCCCTTCAGACCCTGCGGGGCGACCAAACCATCAACATCCTGACCCACTGCAATGCCGGCTGGCTGGCGTGCGTGGATTACGGCACCGCCACGGCCCCCATCTACCTGGCCGCCGAGGCCGGGATCGACGTCCACGTGTGGGTGGATGAAACCCGGCCGCTCAACCAGGGCTCGCGCCTGACCGCCTGGGAGCTGGGCCAGCGGGGGGTCCGCCACACCATCGTCACCGACAACGCCGGCGGCCACCTGATGCAGCACGGCCTGGTGGACATGGTGCTCGTGGGCACCGACCGCACCACCTGCACCGGCGACGTCGCCAACAAGATCGGCACCTACCTCAAGGCCCTGGCGGCGCGTGACAACGGGGTGCCGTTTTACGTGGCGCTGCCCTCCAGCACTTTCGACTGGCGGCTGCGCGACGGGGTTCGCGAAATTCCCATCGAGGAGCGCGCAGCCGACGAGGTGCGCTACGTCCAGGGGCTGGCGGGCGA
>JASFIY010000170.1:0-5610 GCA_050122415.1 Desulfobacteraceae bacterium | reverse complement strand
GCCGGCTTCGGTGCGGCCGGCCTTGTAGACGATCACCGGCTTGGTGCAGCGCCTCGCGGTGTTGAAAAACTTGCGGCCGCCGCCCTTTTTGAACCCTTCGATATAGCAGCCGATCACATCCACCGCGGGGTCCCCCTCGAGATAGGCGATCAGGTCGGCGGGGTCCACATCCAGCTGGTTGCCGTAGCTGACGATGACCTTCGGGGAGATGGCGTGGCGCAGATTGTAGATTTCGGTGATGCCCAAGGCGCCGCTCTGGCTGAGAATCGCGACGTTTTTGGGCTTGGCCAGGTCCAAGCGGAATTTTTCCTCGGGCACGAAAAAGGTGTTCAACCCCGGGGCGTCGCCGTCGCCGCTGTAGACGATGCCCAGGCAGTTGGGGCCCACGATGCGAATCCCATTCTGGCGCGCGATGGCCAGCAGCTGCGCCTCGATGTCGGCGTTCTTGCGGGTCTCGCTGAAACCGCCGGCAATCAGAATCACCGCCCGAACCCCCTTTTCGGCGCAGGCGGCCATCACCGGCACGGTGTTTTCGGCCGGCACCGCCACCACGGCCAGTTCCACCCGGGCGGGGATCTCGGCCAGCGATGGGCTGATGGGCAGCCGCCGTCCCCCGAAATCCAGCTGGCCCCCTTTGGGGTTGACGGCGTAGACGTCGCTGCGCTTCATCTGCAGCAGGTTGCGGACGATGATGTTGCCGGAGGTGGCCGGGTCCGTGCGGCTGACGCCGATGACCGCAATCCCCTGGGGCTCGAAAAAGGGGGTCAACGCCCCTTCGGGGGCGGCCGGGCTGTAGACTGTTTCGGCCGCCCGGGGGGCAAAAGCGGCGAATCCATCCAGGGCGATGAATCGGCCCCCGGCTGTGAAGACGAAGGGGTTGATTTCGAACTCGGGAAGCACGAAGCGCGTGCCGTGGGCGAAAAAATTGGAAAAACCGACGGCCAGGCGGCTCAATTTGAGGCCGGCTTCCACGATTTTGGCGACGTAGTCGGTATGCCCCTCGGCCAGGTATTTTTTCTGAATGCCGGTGGAGTTGAGCAGCGCCTGGGCCCACTGCCGATCGATGGGCGCCAGGATCAGGTTGGGCGGGGAAAAGTGCTCGGCGAAGTGCTCGGCATCGGAGCCTCCCTTGCTGAAGGAAATCACCGGCCCGAAAGCGTCGCTTTCACGAAACCCCAAGAGAACCTCGTTGCCCAGGTCCTTGGCGTAGTCCTCCCAGGCCGCCAGCAGGATCCCGTCGGGCAGGTGCCCCTGGGACTGGAGTTCACCCCACATGCGCTGGAAACTGTAGCGGATGAAGTCCAGGTCCTTGTGGACAATGCGCACCCCGCCGGCCTTGAGCTTGTGGGTGATGTCGGGGGCAGCGACCTTGAGCACCACCCGCGGGCTGGGCAAGCGCGCCAGGACTTCGGGGGTGATTTGGGCCGCCTTGCGCACGAAGACGTGGGCCGGGGTGGCGATCCCCAATTTCGCCAGGATGCGGTAGACCTCGTGCTCGTAGAGGACCTGGCGTCCGCGCAGGTAAACCCGGCCGAGCAGGGAATCAATGGCCTTCAGAAGGGTGGGGCTGAGCGTCTCGGGCATAAGGATCCTCTTGGGGTTTGCACGGAGGGAACGTTTTCGGGGCCGATCATCGCCCTGGCGCCTGCCGCACGAACCAGTCGATCAAGCGGCCGGCGATGCTGCCCCAGCCCGGCACCGGCGGCAGGGAATGCGCCCGAAACCAGCCCGCATGGCTGATTTCGCGGCCGTCGGCGCGGATATCGCCGCCGGCATATCGGGCCGTAAAGGCCACCATCAGGGAACTGGAATAGGGCCAGGGCTGGCTGCCGAAGTAGGCGATCCGGCCGACCCGGATGCCGGCCTCCTCCAGGACCTCCCGCCGCAGACAGGCCTCCAGGGTTTCGCCCGCCTCCACGTAGCCCGCGATGACGCTGTAGCGGCCGCCGGCCAGCCCGCGGCGGCGCACCAGGAGAAGCTCGTCGCCCTTGACAACGGCGACGATGATGCAGGGGTTGATGCGCGGATAAACCGTCAGATCACACTGGCCGCAGCGGCGGGCGCGCTCGTCGGACTTGTCTTGCAGCGGCGCCCCGCAGCGGCCGCAGAAATGGTGGCGGCGATGCCAGTCGAGGATCTGAAAGGCGTATCCCGCAGCCTGGTAGAGATCATCGCTCAGCTCCCCGAAAAGGCTGCGCACGGAACGAAACTGCATCCCGGAGGGCATCCCCGCCCCGTTGGTCAATGCCGCCGCAAAGGCCGGGGCGCCGTTCAGCCGGCCAAGGCCCTGGGGCGCCGTCACCCCGGGGAGATGCCCCGCCAAATCGACCTGCCGGGGTATCGCCGCGCCACCGCCGCGCAGGTCGATCAGAAGTTTATTTTCCCGAAATAGAAACCACCAGGCCCCATCGGTGGCCTGGATGCCGGGGATAAAGCCGGGGTCAAAGGTCATTTCGGGATTCCTCCGGCCGCCGCTCGCAACGCCAGCGACGGTCCTCCAACGGATAGCGGTTTTCAGGGCCTGCTGAAAGTGTTATAGAAATCACGGCGGAACGCCTTTCAAGGGTTTAATGGCCTGCCGCGGACCCGGCATGCTCGGGCGGGGCGGCGCCCCGCGCCTCCGAGGGGTCAAGAGGCCGGCAAAGCGGATTTCCTGGGGGTGGTTCCCGACCCCCAAGGACCCGACAACCGGAGTCATCCATGGACCAGCGCGAGCTTCTATCCGAATCCCTGGCCGAGGAAGTGCTCAGCGACATGGCCGAAAACTTCTTCGGCACCCGCACGCAGCTGGAGCGCCGGATCGACCGGCTGTATGCCCACAGCCGGCGCCTGCAGCAGAAAGCCCGGCGGGTGGCCGGGGCCGCCGCCCTGCTGCGCCGGCTGCTGCTCGACGAGGCGGAAACACGCCGCCTGGGGGAAGCGCTGGGCGTGGCCTTCGACCAATTTCCGGCGGACCCGGCCGCACCGTCGAGCCCGCCGCCCCACCTGCCCTTCGCCCTGACCCGCCGCGGCGTGTTCACCCAGCTGGTCCAGGAGGCCTGCGCCGATTTGCGTGCCCTCCGGGAGGAGTACATGCTGGGCCGCTATATCCCGGACCCCGAGAACCCGGGCCGCATGCGGGTGACCGTCAACTACACCAGTTTGCAGAAATTCTGCGAACGCTTGAACGCCGATATCGACCAGGTCAACCGTCAGTCCTCGCCCTCGCAGATCCTGCAGTATGTCAAACGCTTCGATGTGATCCAAGAGGAGCGCGCCAACATCCTCGGCTCCGGTTTCGACGGCAGAACCGCCCTGATCGATCAGCGCATGGCCTTTGAAAAGATCGATTTCGATGCCCTGGGACTGCCCGTCTTCCCCACCCTTCCGCCCGTTGCAAAGACCCAGGCCACCATCAAAAAATTCTGCCGGGACCTCTACCGGCGGCGTTCGGCGGAAATTCAGGCGATGATGCGCACCCTGAAGGACGGCGGATGAACCGTGCACCGGCCAGCGCCGCCTTCAATTTGATGAAGCAGCGAAAAGTCAAAAACCAGACGGTTTCGTAAAAAGTTCACGCTACGGCGCGCAAATCTCGAAGAGTGAGGAGTAATTATGTACGCCGCAGCGACTTCGAGATGCAGCGCAACGCAGAGATCGGGCTTTTTGCGGAACCGTCAATTTTGGATGTAGCCCCATTCCACTAACCGCCGGTGCGCGTGTTGGGCCTTGTCCCCCTGCCGGACCACCTGCAGGTAGCGGTAATAGTTCTCGGCGGCTTCTTTGCGGCGCTGCATACCTTCCAACGCGAATCCCTTGAAAAAGGTGATGTTGGGATTGCCGGGCAGCAATCCGTCGTAGCGGGTGAAGGCCTTGAAGGCCGCCTCGTAGTCATCGGTCGCAAGCCGCGCATAACCGCCCAGGTAGTGAGCCTGGGCCTCGGCCGGATAGACCTGCTGGGCCGATTCCGCGTAGCGCGCGCCCTCGGCATACTTCTTCTGGACCAGCTGGCATTTGGCCATCAGCACCAGACCGGCATAGTCCCCAGGGGCTGCCCGCAGGGCCGAGCGGAACTGGCTCTCGGCGGCGCTGTAGTTCTGGGCACCCATCTCCTTTTCGCCGTTTTGCATGGCCTCGATGGCGCCCCGGATCGCCCGCAGGCCGGCGGTGGTGTCCATGTAGCGCTCGCGGTAGAGGGGCTGGCCGGCGGCGTAACGGTACTGCCCCCCGGCCATCGCCAGTGCGGTCTGGTAGCGCTCGGTGCTCATGGGGTGGGTTGAAAAGAGCAGCGCGGTGGCGCTTGCCCGGTCTTTGGAGAGGGTGTTGAGCATGTTCATCAGGCCCACAAAGCCCTCGCTGCCGTATCCCGCCCGAACCAGGTACTCCATCCCGAGGGCATCGGCCTGGCGCTCGTTGTCGCGGCTGTAGGAGGCCAGCAGCGCCCCGGCCCCCAGCATTCCCAGCTGCGAGGTCAACTCCCCCAGGGCGGAGCTCTGGCTGCCGGCGACAATCGCCAGCCCTCCCACCAGGCTTTGGGTCAGCATCCCCTTGGACATCTGCTCGGCGGTGTGGCGGGCATTGACGTGCCCCAGCTCATGACCCAGCAGGGCGGCCAACTCGGCCTCGTTCTGCAGTTTGAGAAGAATGCCGCGGGTGGCGGCGATGCTGCCGCCGGGAAAGGCGTAGGCATTGACGTAGGTGGCGTTGACGCAGCGGAAGGAATAGGGCATCTGCGGGCGATGGGTGCGGGCCGCCAGTTTCAGACCGGTCTGGTGGATGTAGCGGTTGAGCGCCGCGTCCTGGACGACGCCGTAATCGGACGAAAACTGGTAGGGGGAATTCTGGCGGTCCAGCTGAATCTCCTGGTCCTCGGAAACCAGCATCAACTGGGAGCGGCCCGTCACCGGGTTGACCGCGCACCCGGTCAAGAGTCCGCCCGCCGCCAGCGCGGACAGTCGGATGAACCGCCGTCGGCTGAGCAGCGCGGTCAACGGGAACCCGTCAGTTGTGCTCACCATATCAGAAGCCTCCTGAAGTTGGCGGAAGTGGGCATCCAGTCCCCATCCTACCGGTCAAGCGCCCCACCGCGATTCGGGCCGGCTGCGAGACCGATTGCCCGCTAATCGATGCCGAAAACTAATTTTATATCATAAAAAAGCCCCCGGCGGGTGTCAACCGCAATGGCCCCAGGGTATCGGCGGCCCCCTCTCATTTTGAGATTTTGCTCTTAATTGGATTGCACTCCCTGAAAAATAGGGCTAAAATCAATTTTGAAATTTGAAAACCGGACCGGCGACGGGGAGGGGAAGCCATGGCGCATTTAACCATCGAAGCGGCGATTGAAGAGGTCAAGGCGGGTAACATGGTCATCCTGGTGGATGACGAGGACCGGGAGAACGAGGGCGATCTGATGTTGGCCGCCGAAAAGGTGACCCCCCAGGCGATCAATTTCATGGCCCGCTACGGACGCGGTCTGATCTGCCTGCCCATGACCGGCGACAAGCTCGATCAGCTCGACCTGCCCCTGATGGTCGGTCACAACACCTCGCAGTTCAAAACCGGGTTCACCATCTCCATCGAGGCCCGCCGCGGGGTGACCACCGGCATTTCGGCGGCCGACCGGGCGCACAC
>JASFIY010000169.1:0-5637 GCA_050122415.1 Desulfobacteraceae bacterium | reverse complement strand
AGAGCTCCAGCGCCTTCGTTGACCTGGGGGTTTTCGACCAGAGCGGGATGCACGTCGCCTACCAGGGGCCGTTTGAACTCAAATGGAAAAGTTACCGCGACGAGCCCTGGTTCAAGGCCGTCATGGAGGAAGGGGTCTACATCAGCGACATCTTCCTGGGTTACCGCAAGATACCCCATTTCGTGATCGCCCTGGCCAACCAGGACGGCCCGACGCGGTGGGTCATCCGAGCCACCATCGACACCCAGATGTTCAACGAGCTGGCCGGGCAGGTGCGGATCGGCAAGACCGGCGAGGCCTTCCTGCTCAGCGCTCAAGGCACCTTCCAAACCGAGCGCCGCTCGGGCGGCCGCCTGATGGAGCGCGACCCCGATTTCGGCTGGTACCCGGTGGAGGACCAGGGGGTCAGAATATTCATCGAAAACGACCTTCAGGGAGACACCTACCTGTATGCCACCACCCGCCTGACCAACAAAAACTGGCTGCTGGTGGTGCGCCAGGAAAAGGCCGACGCCTTCAAGGCGCTCAGCGCCGCGACCCACCTGATCCTCCTGATCTCGCTGCTGGGGGGGGTGGTGATCATCGCGGTGGCCTTTTATCTGACCGATCGCATAGTGGCCCGCATCCAGCAGACCGACCGCGAAAAAAACCAGCTCAACGAACAGCTCATCCGCGCCCATCGCCTGTCCGAGCTGGGGGAGATGGCCGCCGGGTTCGCCCACGAAATCAACAACCCGCTGCAGGTCATGAAAAGCGAGCAGGCCCTGATCGAAACCATCATCGCGGACCTCAAGGCCTCCGGCCAGCTGCCGGAATCCGAGGACCTGAAGGATCTGGAGGATTCCATCAGCCAGATTTCCCTCCAGATCGAACGCTGCTCCAAGATCACCCACGCCATTTTGCGTTTCGGCCGCAAAAGCGAGGATGCGGTCCAGGATTTCGACATCCAGGGTTTCATCCCCGAAGTCATCGAGATGGTGGCCAAGAAGGCCAGCGTCGAAGGCATCGCCATCCATCAGGAGATCCAGGGCGGGCCGCTTCTCATCCACGGCGACCCCTCCCAGCTCCAGCAGGTGCTGTTGAACCTCTTCAACAACGCCATGGACGCCATCATCGCGCGCCACGGGGCAATGGGCGGTGAGTTGACCGTCAACTCGGCTTCGACCGGCAACGGCCGCGTTCGGATAACGGTCACGGACAACGGCTGCGGGATCAGCGCGGCGAACCTGGATAAAATTTTCTCGCCCTTTTTCACCACCAAGCCGGTGGGCAAGGGCACCGGGCTGGGGCTCTCGGTCTGCTACGGCATCATCCAAAACCTGGGCGGCACCATGGCGGTTCAGAGCGCACCCGGCGAGGGGGCCACCTTTGTCATCGATCTGCCCATTGCAGCGGCATAAAGGGGCGCGCGGCGCTTTTCGGCCGGGCCGGGTGGCCTCGCCGCCCATGGAAAGAGGGAGCCCCCTGCTGCCGGCGCAGTCAACCAAACCGGCCGGGAGAAGCAAAGATGCGAAAACCGAAGATTCTGCTGGTGGACGACGAGGAGCGTTTTCTTTCCACCACCCGGAAAGTGCTGCAAAGGAAAGGCTTTGAGGTGCTGACGGCCGCCAGCGGGGCCGAGGCCCTGGCGACCCTCGAGCTGAACCCGGTTGACGTGGCCATTCTGGACGTCAAAATGCCCGGCATGGACGGGATTGCCGCCCTCAAGGAGATCAAGCGGCGCCACCCCCTGGTGGAGGTCATCATGCTCACCGGTCACGGCACCTTCGAATCGGCGGTGGAGGGGATGAAATCGGGCGCCACCGACTACCTGACCAAACCCTCGGAGATCGACGAACTGCTGGAAAAGGTCGCCGAGGCTTTTGAAAAACGGCAGCGCCTGGAGGAGAGAATCCGCGCAATCCAGGAGCGCCAGCAACCGCGAAGCGACGAGGAGCCGTCATGACACCCGCCAAAATCGAGCCCACGCCAAAGCCCGGCCCGGCGTTCATCTGCCGCGACGGCCGGGTCTACTTCAGCCGCCGGACCGAGCGCAAGCTGTTTTTCATCCTGACCCTGGTCATGCTGCTGCTGGGCATTCTCCACCGCCTGGGCGTGTTGTAGACCATGACCGATTCCCCCGCCTTTTCCCTGGGCTTCTACCTGGGGACCCTGACCCGCCTGCTGGCCCATCCGCGCGCCGTGTTCGGCGAGTTGCCCCCGGAAACCGGCTGGAGCCGCCCCTTGGGCATGCTGGCGGTTTCCAGCCTCCTTTTTACCGGGGCCAGCGTGATCGCTCAACCGGGCCCGCAGCCGGTGTACCTGGGGCTGATTTACTTCGCCAACGCCGTGGGCATGAACCTACTCGCCGCAGGCCTTGGCTGGCTGATCATCACCCTGCTGGGGGGCCGGGGGATTGCGTTCCGGCGGGTTTTCAGCATTTACGCCCTGGCGGCCGGCATCACCCTCCTGGCCTCCTGGGTTCCCAGCCTGGTCCTGCTCACCGAAGCCTGGAAGTGGTGGCTGATCGGGACCGGCATGACCCGCGGGCTGGGCCTGCCCCGCCGTCAGGCCCTGATGGTCGTGGGAATATCCATCGCCCTGATCATTCTGCTCTTCTGGTCGCTCCAGTCGCTGCTGCCCAGCGCGGGCTGAGATGCCGCCGCCGGTCGGGGTTCCCCGGGGTGCGGCCCAAGCCCTTGGCCTCAGCGCGACCGACACCGCCGACGGGTGCTTGCGCCGACGGGTTGCGGCGGTCGGCAGCGGAAAACCGGGTTTACAGCCTGTAAAAAATTCGGACAAAGCCACCCGATCCGGCTTCCCGGGCAGGCCTCCGGGGCGAAAATTTCATGTTTTTCCAACCCTTTACCTTGGCAAAAGACCGCTGCTAATGGCACGCGGGTTGCAGCATCGGATCATCAAACATTTCCGCAAACCCTTTGCAGGCCGGCACGCACCGCAGTTATCGTTTATCAGAGGAGGCACGGCATGAAAAAACAAGCGCTGTTAATTGCGATGGCCCTCGGCACCATTTTTGGATGGGGCGGCCTGGGGACCGATTCGGCCTTATTGGCCCAGGAACCCCTGCGCTACAGCCAGGCCGCGCAGGTCTATCGCGCCTTCGGCAAGGAGGGCGTTGAGCTGTTCCATAAAAAAACCGGGATTCCGGTGGAGGTCTTCGTCGCCTCCTCCTCATCGGCGGTCAACCGGATGATGAACGGTTTCGCCGACATCGCCAGCACCACCCGGCAACTTTACTACCGCTACAGCGAGTACGGCTACGTGGAGATCCCCTTCTGCAAGGACCCGCTGGCCGTGATCGTGCACGCCAGCGCCACGGTGACGGACCTGAGCGCCGAACAGCTGGAGGAGGTTTTCAGCGGGGGCATCACCAACTGGCAGGCCCTCGGCGGAGCCGATGCACCCATCCTGCTGGTGGTTCCCGGCAAGGACACCGGCGCAAACCAGAACTTTCGCCGTCAGGTGATGAAACACAAGGAGATCGTCTACGACCTCATGACCTACGAATCCACGGACGTCATCGAAGTCGTCGCCAGGTTCCCCGGGGCGATCTCGTTTATCTCCCGGGGTGCCAGCATCGCCAGCGAAAACGTCAAGGCGCTCAAGATCGGCGGGCTTTCCCCGGGGGAGCCCGACTACCCCCTCTACCAGGTGTTCTCCTACGTGACCAAGGGTGAGCCCAGCGGCGCGGTCAAGGCCTTCGTGGATTTCGCCTTTTCCAGCGAGGCCCAGGAACTCTTCAGCCAAAAGGGCATGCTGCCCATCCCGCGCACCCCCTGAAGGCTCCAGCTGGCGGCGCCCCGCCTCACCGGCATCCCAATCCCGCGGCCCCCGCGGTCCTCCTGTTTTTAACTTGATTTACGACCAATTATTGACCTATATTCTTCTACTCAAATTGGGATGCCGGTTTAACAGAACACGACCGGACCGCCCCGCGGGTGGGCAAACTTCTCTTTGCGGCCAAACGGAAGAAAGCCGGCATGGAAAACCAGAGAATCCTCTCAAACTCATATTACAAGCATCTCCATCGCCGCCTGGTGATGATCGTGGTCCTGGTTTCCTTCGCCCCGATGATCATCGCCATCGGGGTGATCCTGGACCAGTTCCGCATCTCCTACCGCGAAAAAATCTATGCCCATCTCGAGGAGCTGGTGCTCAAACACCAACAGGGCATCGACACCTTCCTGACCGAAAAACTCGGCGACATCCGCTTTGTGGCGGACGCCTTCGAGTGCGAGCAGCTCAGCGACCCGGCGTTTCTCAAAGACATGCTGATGCTTCTGCGCCAGGAATACGGGGGGGTTTTCGAGGATCTCGGCCTGATCGACGAAAACGGGCGCCAGGTGGCCTACGCCGGCCCCTACCTTCTCACCGAGGCGGACTACTCCGAAGCCGAATGGTTCCGCCAGGCCATCGCGGCCCCCTACTTCATCAGCGACGTCTTTCTGGGGCTGCGCGGCACGCCGCATTTCATCGTGGCCGTGCGCAAGGATTCCGACGGCAGCGCCTGCCTGCTGCGGGCCACCATCAATTTCGCGGCCTTCAACACCCTGGTGGAAAATCTCAGGGTGGGAAAGACCGGATTCGCCTACATCCTCAACCGCGACGTGGAGTTCCAAACCAAGCCCCTCTACGAAATCCCGCTGTCCAAGGAGGGGTACTTCGCCAAATTCCTCCAAAAAGGCGCCGGGGGGTCCCGCCCGGTGCACATCATCGAGCGCGAAGACCGCAAAGGAATCCCCAGCATCTTTGCAACGGCTTTTCTCAAGGACAACCAGTGGCTGCTGGTCTTTCAGCAGAGCACCGAAGACGCCTTTTCCGACATCAGTCGCACCCTGAACATCGCCATCCTGATTTTCATCGCCGGCGCCCTCGCGATCGTTGCCATGGCCCACATTCTCACCGGACGCATGGTGGCGCGCATCGCGGTCGCCGACCGCGAAAAGGAAATGATGAACCAGCAGGTGATCGAGACCGGCAAACTCGCCTCGGTGGGGGAACTGGCCGCGGGCATCGCCCACGAGATCAACAACCCCGTGGCCATCATGGTGGAGGAGGCCGGCTGGATGGAGGATCTGCTGGAGGACGAGGACATCGCCAAGGCCGAAAACAAGGCGGAATTCGAGCGCGCCCTGCAGCAGATCAAAAACCAGGGCAAGCGCTGCAAGGAAATCACCCACAAGCTGCTGAGCTTCGCCCGCAAAACCGACTCCCGGGTGGAGGATGTGGCTGTCAACGACCTGCTGCAAGAGATGGTGTCGCTTTCGGCCCAGCGCGCCCGCTACAGCAAGGTCAGCATTGAAACCGATCTGGTCGAGGGGCTGCCCCCGTTGCATGTCTCCCAGACCGAGCTGCAGCAGGTGTTTCTCAACCTGATCAACAATGCCCTGGACGCCATGAACCAGACCGGCGGGTCGCTCAAAATTTCCACCCACCAGGAGGGGGACAAGATTGTGGTGGAAGTCGCGGACACCGGCCCCGGCATCCCACGCGCGAACCTCGCCCGTATTTTCGATCCGTTTTTCACCACCAAACCGGTGGGCAAGGGAACCGGCCTGGGGCTTTCGATCTGCTATGGGATCATCAAGAAAATGGGCGGTGAAATCGACGTCAACAGCGTCCTGGACCTGGGCACGA
>JASFIY010000168.1:0-5642 GCA_050122415.1 Desulfobacteraceae bacterium | reverse complement strand
GTGCCGGAGCTGATCCAGGATCAGGCCAACCCGGCCAATATCGCCGCCGTGGCCGCCGGGATGTTGGCCGATTCCCGGCGGCTGGCGTCCCTGCGCGCGGAACTGCTCACCATCCGCTCCCTGCTGGGCGGCGGCGGGGCTTCCGCGCGGGTGGCGGCCATCGCTCTGGAGCTGCTTAAAAATCGGGAAGCCCCCGTTGCGCGGTCCGCTGCCGGGGAGGCCGGCCGATGACCCCGCGCGGCCGCCGGTGGCTGACCGAATGCAAGTGGCGCCTGGTGGGCCTTTTCGGCAAAGTGATCATCGACCTGATTTTTTGCGCCTCCCGGATCGAGGTCGAAGGCTACCAGAAGGTGCGGCATCTGCGCGCCTCGCGCCGGGTGATCCTGGCCTTCTGGCATTCGCGGATCCTCCTGATCAGCCACCTCTTTCAGCGCGAAAACGCGCTCATCCTGGTGAGCCGCTCACGGGACGGGGAGATCATCGCCCGCATTCTCCAGCGCCAGGGGCATGAACCCCTGCGGGGGTCCTCCAGCCGGGGCGGGCTGCGGGCGCTTTCGGAAATGATTCGCAAGATGAAGCAAAGCGGCCGCCCGGCGGTGGTGATTCCCGACGGCCCGCGGGGGCCCCGCTACCGGGTTCAACCCGGGATCATCACCCTGGCCAAGAAAACCGGGTTTCCCATCGTGCCGGTGACCTACAGCGCCCGCCGGCGCAAGGTGTTCAACAGCTGGGACCGCTTCATCCTGCCGGCGCCGCTGACCCGCTGCAAGGTGGTTTTCGGCGACCCGCTGAGCGTGCCGCAGGACATCGCCAAGGGGGAGGAAGCCCGCTATGCCGGCCTGCTGCAGGAGCGCCTCCGCCGGATCACGGCCCGGGCCGATGCCGCCTTCGGGCATGACACCCTCTGACGGCTTATGACGCGAACCTTCAAACCCCGCTTCAGCGAGCGCCATCGGCGGCTGTTGGCCATGGTCCGCGGCAACTGGTTCAGACTCCTGCTCGCCATGCTCTGCATGCTGCTCATGGCCGGGGCCAGCTCCGCGATCCCCTTCATGATCAAACCGGTGGTGGACGACATCTTCATCAGCAAGGACGTCACCATGTTGAGGTTGGTGCCCCTGGCGGTGGTCCTGATCTACCTCGTCCTGGGCGCGGCCATGTATGGTCAGGAATATTTTCTGGGCTGGGTGGGCCACGACGTCATTCGGCAGCTGCGCAACAGCCTTTACGACAAGATTCAGGACCTGCCGATCTCCTTTTTTCAAGCCGAAAAAACCGGCAGCCTGATGTCGCGCATCACCAACGACGTGAGCGTCATCCGGGACATGGTCTCCACCGCCATCACCGGGGCCATCCGGGACCTGTTCACCATCATCGGTCTGACCGGGGTGATCTTCTACCGCGACTGGAAGAGCGCTCTGGCGGCCCTGGTGGTGCTGCCGCTGGCCTTTTACCCCATCGTGCGGCTGGGGCGCCGGGTGCGGCGGGTGACCACCGGCACCCAGGAGATCCGCGCCGATCTCAACGCCTTTTTGCACGAGACCTTCGCCGGCAACAAGATCGTCAAGGCTTTCGGCATGGAGTCCTACGAAAAACGGCGCTTTTTCGACAAGACCCGCAAGCTCTTCCGGCTGGAGATGAAGGCCGTCAAGGCCAAGGCGCTCTCCTCGCCGGTGATGGAGTTTTTGGGCGGCCTGGGGGTGGCCTTCGTCATCTGGTACGGCGGCTCCAAGGTCATCGCCGGGACCTCCACCCCCGGCACCTTCTTCTCCTTCATGGGGGCGGTCCTGATGCTCTACGGTCCGGTCAAAAAGCTGAGCAAGCTCAACAACACCGTCCAGCAGGGGCTTGCCGGGGTGGACCGCGTGTTCGACATCCTGGAGCAAGGCTCCGACATCCGCGACCCCGTCAACCCGCTGGCAATCCCGGTCGGACCGCATCGGATCACCTTTCGGGACGTCTGGTTCCGCTACGACGCAAAGCCCATTCTGCGGGGAATCACCCTGGATGTGGGCCCCGGCGAGATCCTGGCCCTGGTGGGCATGAGCGGCGGGGGTAAAACCTCCCTGGTCAACCTGATTCCGCGCTTCTACGACGTTAGCCGGGGGGCGGTCCTGATCGACGGCATCGACATCCGCGCGGTGGCCGTCAGCGACCTGCGGCGCCAGATCGCCATCGTGACCCAGGACCCGATTCTCTTCAACGACACCGTGCGCAACAACATCGCCTACGGCAAACCGGAGGCCACCGACGCGGAGATCGAAGCCGCCGCCAGGGCCGCTTACGCCTGGGACTTCATTCAAAACTTTCCCGAGGGGTTCAACACCCTCATCGGGGAACTCGGCGGGCGTCTCTCCGGCGGCCAGAAGCAGCGCATCTGCATCGCCCGCGCGCTTCTCAAAAACGCGCCGATCCTGATCCTGGATGAGGCGACCTCCTCGCTGGATTCCGAGTCCGAGGCGCTCGTTCAAAAGGCGCTGGCCAATCTGATGCGCGGGCGGACCACCTTTGTCATCGCCCACCGGCTCTCCACCATCGGCCATGCCCGGCGCGTGGTGGCCATCGTGGACGGCGCCATCGTGGAGCAGGGCACCCATGAAGAGCTCCTGGCGGCCGGAGGCGTCTACCACAAGCTCTATCAGATGCAGTTTGACGGCGGCGAACCGGTTTGAAGGCGCGCCCCGCGTCGGCTGCCGGCAAAGCCCCGAACCCGGCCATGAAGACCAACACCCTCATCCACCGCTACCTGTTTGTCGAACTGCTGCCGCCTTTCGCCATCAATCTGGCCTTCTTCACCTTTATTTTTATGACCAGCCGCATTCTCGAGATCACCAACCTGGTGGTCAACCATGGCGTCGGGCTGCTGCAGGTGCTGCTGGTGATGGTTTACACCGTTCCCTACTTCATGGTCTTCGTCATTCCGATGGCGGTGATGATGGCGGTTTTGCTGACTTTTTTGCGCTTCACCAGCGACAACGAAGTCGTGGCGCTGAAGGCCGGCGGGATGAACGTCACCGCGCTGCTGCCGCCGGTGTTGCTCTTCTGCCTGCTGGGGGGGCTGCTGACCGCCTTCATGTCCCTCTACGGCCAGCCCTGGGGACGGTCGTCGGCCAAGCAGCTGGTGACCCGCATCGCCGCCGGCAGCATCGACATCGGTCTCAAGGAGCGGCACTTCAACGACGCCTTCGAAGGCATCACGCTCTACGTCGGCCAGCTGGACACCCAGACCCGGACGCTGCGGGAGGTGTTTATCGAGAACCGGCAGGACGCCAAGATGGCCAGCACCGTCGTGGCCCCCCGGGGTCAGCTGCTGCGGGCGGCCGACGGCCTGACCTGGCGGCTGCGGCTTTTCGACGGCACCATCCACCAGGTGGACCTCCGGGATGCCCAGGCCAACGCCATCCGCTTCGACACCTACGATTTGACCCTGAGCCTGGAGCCGATGCTGCGGCCGGAAAAGAACCCCCCCAAACACCGCCGCGAGATGAATTTGACCGAGCTGCGGCGCTACATCCGCGAGCACCGGGAGGCACGGGACAGCGGGTATTACAATGCCCTGATGCGCTACCACAAGATGTTCTCGATTCCCTTTGCCTGTCTTGCGCTGGGCTTTCTGGCGATGCCCCTGGGGTTGCAGGCCAAGCGGGCCAGCCGGTCCTACGGCCTGGTGCTTGGCGTGGTTTTTTTTCTGGCCTACTACCTGCTGCTCTCGGCGGGGACGGTCTTCGGCGAGAGCGGCCGGTTTCCCCCCTTTGCGGCGGTCTGGATGCCCAACGTGGTGACGGTGGCCCTGGGGCTGTTTCTTTTTGTCCGCATGGCCCAGGAGCGCCCCCTGCGATTTGAACTGCCCGCCGATTGGCTGGAGCGCCGGGCCGCCGCCTGGCGGCGCCGCAATCGCCGCGGCGGGCGTTAGGTCCGGAGATGAGATCCATCCCATGCTGATCATCAACGCCTACCTGTGCCGCGAAATCTGCAAATTCTTCTGCCTGCTGCTGACGGTGGTGCTGGGCGTTTACCTGATGGTCGATTTTTTCCAGAAACTCGACGATTTTTTCGAAGCCGGTTTGCCCGTCAGCCGGGCGCTGGCCTATTTCGCCCTCAAAATGCCCTTCATCGTCGCCCAGGTGCTGCCGGTCTGTCTTCTGCTGGCGGTGACCATCGCCTTCGGCTTGATGAACAAGAACAACGAGATCATCGCCCTGCGCAGCAGCGGGGTCAGTGTCTACCTGCTGCTGCGGCCGATCCTGGCCCTGGGCGTCCTGGCGAGCGCCCTGCTGTTCTTTTTTGCGGAGGTCGCCGTGCCGGCCAGCACCCGGCTGGCCAACAGGATCTGGTTGGAGGAAGTGCAGCAAAAGGACGCCGCGGCGACCCGCCAGAGGGACATCTGGGTCAAGAACAAAGGCGAGATCATCCACGCCACCTACTTCGACCGGGTGAAAAAGACCGTCCTCGGGCTGACGGTCCATGGCTTCGACCGCGAATTTCGCCTGGTCCGCCGCCTGGACGCCCACCAGGCCGTCTATCGTGACGGTCTCTGGCACCTCACCCAGGTGCTGGAGCAACGCTTGGACGAGACCGGCGGCGGCTTTCGGAGCGAATTTACGCCGGAAAAGACCGTCCGCATCGATCTCGCGCCGCGGGATCTCACCATGGTGGCCCGGAGGGCCGAGGAAATGAGCTTTGCCGAGCTTATGGCCTACATCCGGGAGATCCGGGCCGGCGGCTACGACCCCAGCGACTACCGGGTGGACCTGCACGCCAAGCTGGCCTTCCCGTTCACCTGTCTGGTTCTGCTGATCGCCGGGACCGGGATCGCCCTCAGAAGCCGGGGCCGGGAGGGCCTGGCGGCGGGCGTGGCCTACGGCATCGCAATGGCCTTTCTCTACTGGATGGTCTTCAGCCTGTTCATTGCGCTGGGGTATGCGGAGGTGATGGCGCCCCTGATCGCCGCCTGGGCGGCCAACCTGGTGTTTCTCTGTTTTGGCGTCATCACCCTGCTCAATGCCCAGTAGGCCGGCAGGCGCGTTTGCGAGGTGCCCGGCGAGGGGGGGGATATGCCCTTGGTCTACAATCTGTTGCTGCATCTGGCCCTGGCCGGCGCCGCCCCGCTGCTGCTGCCGCTGATCCTGCTGACCCCGCGGCGGCGGCGGACTGTGCTGCAGCGCCTGGGGCTGTCCGGCCGCCCGCCCCGTCAAGCGCCAGGGGCCGGTGCGGGCCGGCGGCCGGTCTGGGTGCACGCCCTCTCGGTGGGTGAAGCCATCTCGGCCGTGCCGCTGGTGCGCGGGCTGGCCGGCGCTTGCGATGGGCGCCGGCTGGTGTTTTCGGTCTCCACCCTGAGCGGGTTCCAGATCGCCCGGCGGCAGTTGGGCGCGCTGGTGTCGTATCTTTTCTATTACCCCTATGACCTGCCGTTCAGCATCCGCCGCACGCTGGCGCGGGTGCGGCCCGCGGTGGTGGTGATCGTCGAATCGGACCTCTGGCCGAACTTCCTGACCTATCTTGCCGGCCAGGGCGTGCCGGTGGCCCTGGTGAACGCCCGCCTGTCGGAGAAATCATTTCAGGGCTACCGTCGCTTTCCCGCCTTCACCCGCCGCGTCGTGCGCTGTCTGGCCCTGGTTTGCGCCCAGAGCCCGCGGGACGCG
>JASFIY010000167.1:0-5688 GCA_050122415.1 Desulfobacteraceae bacterium | reverse complement strand
GAGCCACTGGTGCTGGCGGTTCTTTTCCACCACGGGCGATTCGACCACCTCGATTTGCCCCGGGAGGCCGCCAGCCTGATCGCGATCGTGTCCCTGGCCAATTTCTTCTCCTGGCTCCAGGGCCTCGGATCGGTCAACTTGCAGCATTGCCCCTCCCTGCAGCCCGAAGTGACGGCCCTGATCGACCTCAAAGCACTGGATCGCGACGCCGTCGCCGCCGAAATGCTCAAGGGCCTCGCAGCCGCCGCTGAAATCTACGGGTTCACGCTGCCCGCCGGGGGCTGGGCGGAACCGGACCGGCCGGGGGCGCCATCCGCCCGGCTCAACGCCCAGCACCACTATCTGAAGGACATCCTGGCCCGCAAGGTCGCCACCCAACCGCCGACCAATCTGGAAACCCGCCCCGGCACGTCCGAGCGCATCGCAGCCGTCCTGCGCTCCATTGCACGAATCTGCGGCTTCGACCGCCTCCAGGTGATGGGTTTGGATTCCCGGCGGCGCTGTCTGCAGCCGGTCGCCAGCCTGGACCGCAGCCAGCTCGGGCTTTCCCTGGCGGATTTTGAGATCCCCCTGACGCCCGCGGCCGGCGGGCTTTTCGAGGCGCTGCGGGACGGCGTTCCGCGCATCATCCACGGCCAGGCCGCTGGCCACGACCCCCTCATCGGCCGCCTGCAGGCACCGGAAATCGGACTGATCCCGCTGCACTGGGACAGCCAGCCGGTGGGCCTGCTCTGGGTGGACAACGCCCTGGGCAACGTCAAACTGGCCGAGGCCGACCTGACGACCGCGGTGCGCATGGCCGCCGGTCTGGGTCGGGAACTGGCGGCCCGAGGCGCCGCAGCCCGGCCCGCGGCCGACCCGATCGGCGGCGACCGGCAGGCCGTTGGCGCCGCCGCCCAGAAAGCCTATCAGGCGGCGCGCGGCGGCAACCGCGAGCTGTGCGCGGTGCTGGTGGCGGTGGAAAACTTCCAGGCCCCGGATCAGCACCCGGGGCACTTGACCGCCGAGACCCTGGTGCGCCTGGTGGCCGGCATCATCCGCAGCCACTGCGGCCCTGAAGATCCCGTCATACCCCTGGGCGACGGCCGCTTTCTGCTCCTTGCCATGGACCGCGAGGCCCCGCGGGCGCTCGCCTTGGGGGAGCGCCTGCGGCGGGCAATCGCCGAGTTGGGGCTGGTGCAGGGCCCGCCCCGATGCGGCTCGCCGCTGAAGGCCAGCATCGGCCTGGCCCTCCTGACCCCTGGGATCCAGACCTGGCAGGAACTGACCCGCCAGGCGAGCCTGGCACTGGAAGCCGCCCGGGCGGAGAGCGCCGGGCGAACCATTCTCTATAGCCGGCCCGGCGGCGATGAGAACCCGAAGGCCCCGCCGCGCGACGATTGGCGGTCGATTTTTCTGAAAAAGGATTTTCTCTCGGCAGGTTGAGCCGGCCGGCGGACGCGAACGGGAAAAACGGGCGCCCACCGGCCGGCGGGGCCGATCATTTGCGGCGGGTGTCCTTGAGGATGTGGTTGGAGATCACCACCCGCTGGATCTCGGAGGTGCCCTCGTAGATGGTGAAGACCCGGGCATCGCGGTAGAAGCGCTCCACCGGGTAGTCCTTGGTGTAGCCGTAGCCGCCGTGCATCTGCAGGGCCTTGCCGACCACCTGGTTGACCATCTCGGAGGCGAACAGCTTGGCCATCGAGGCTTGGGCCGTGTAGCGCTGGCCGTTGTCCTTCATGACGGCGGCCGAAAGCACCAGCTGGCGGGCGGCTTCGATCTGGGTGGCCATATCGGCGATGGTCCAGCGCAGCCCCTGGAATTTGGAGATCGCCTGCCCGAACTGCTGACGTTGCTTGGCGTACTTGACCGCGGCATCCAGGGCGGCCTGGGCCACCCCCACCGACTGGGCCCCGATGCCGATGCGGCCGCTGTCCAGGCCGGTCATGGCGATCTTGAAGCCGTCGCCCTCCTTGCCCAGCAGGTTGGCCGCCGGCACCCGGCAGTTTTCGAAGATCAGGTCGGTGGTGTCCGAGGCCCGCAGCCCCATCTTGTCCTCTTCGTCCCCCACGATGAACCCCGGGGTGCCCTTCTCCACCACGAAAGCGCTGATCCCCTTGTGGCGCAGGGACTCGTCGGTCTTGGCGGTGACGATCGTCAGCGCGGAATTTTTGCCGGAGGTGATAAAGCGCTTGGTGCCGTTTAGGACATAGACATCGCCGTCGCGCTCGGCGGTGGTGCCCTGGGAGACGGGGTCGGAGCCGGCGTCGGGTTCGGTCAGTGCAAAGGAGCCGATGATCTCCCCGGATGCCAGCGGCACCAGAAACTGCTGTTTTTGGGCTTCGTTGCCGTAGCGGTAGAGGCTTTCGCAGACGATGGAGTTCTGGACCGACATCACCACCGCGGTGGCGGCGCAGGAGTAGGCGACCTCCGAGAGGGCCAGCACGTAGCTGACGGCATCGGCGCCCTCCCCGCCGTACTCGGGCGGGATCATCATCCCCATCAGACCCAACTCGCCCATCTTCTTGAGGTTTTCGGCCGGAAACTCCTTGGTGCGGTCGCGCTCCGCCGCCGTGGCGGCCAGCTCCTTGCGGGAAAACTCCCGGACCATGCTCTGAATCATCAATTGTTCATCGGTGAGTTGGAATGTCATCGGCTTGTCCCTTTCATCATTACGCACCACCGCATGCCAGTTGCAAAATCGGCTTTCGGACCCGGCAGGCCACCGCCGCAGGGCCGCCGCCTTGGGGCTGGGGCCGGCTGGCAATCACGGCCGCGCAGCGGGCAGGCCGCCACCCCGTGCTTGCCGCTGCGACCCGCCGCTGCACCGGCCAACGGCCCATCCCCCGGCCTAAGGCCCGTATACCACCACCAGGAGCTCCGCCTCCTCGTTGCCGACATTGCGCATCTGGTGGCGGATCCCGGAGTTGAAATGCAGCGAGTCGCTGGCGTTCAACCGGTTGACATTCTCACCGACGATCACCTCGATGCGGCCCCGCAGCACGTAGAGAAACTCTTCGCCTTCGTGCAGGTAGCCCACCCCGCGGTGCTCCGCCAGGGGATCGATGGTGACCAGGAAGGCCTTCAGGTGCTTGTTCTCGGCTCCCGGGGTGAGGGTCTTGTAGGCGTAGTTTTCGGTGCGCTTGGTGTAGGCCTCGACCCGGTCCTTGAGTGCGGCCTCCTGCTCCTGCAGCAAAAGACCGGAATCCATCCCCAGGGCCCGTGAAAGGGACAGCAGGGTCCCCACCGGCGGGATGAGCTTGCCGGCCTCCAGGTCTTTGAGGTAGTCCACCGCAAAGCCGGTTTCGTTGGCCACCCGCTCCAGGGTCATGCTTTTCTCCAACCGCACCTTCTTGATTTTCTTGCCGACCGGTTCGAGCTTGGTCGTCTTTTTGGCTGCCATGCGCTCTCCTTTCGTGCCGACCGGGGCCGGCGGCCGGCGGATCAACCGCCGGCCGGCAGCGTCGCCCGCGGCCGCAACCAGGTCCTCAAAGGGGCAGGACCCGGCCTAGTACTCGTAAAAACCGCGTCCCGTCTTGCGGCCCAGCCAGCCGGCCTCGACGTATTTTCTGAGCAGCGGACAGGGCCGGTATTTTGAATCCTTGAACCCGTTGTGGAGCGTCTCCATGATCGCCAGGCAGGTGTCGAGCCCGATCAGGTCCGCCAGCGCCAGGGGCCCCATGGGGTGGTTCATGCCGAGCTTCATGACGGTGTCGATGGCCTCGCGGCTGCCCACGCCGTGATAGAGGCAGTAGACCGCCTCGTTGATCATCGGCAGCAGGATGCGATTGGCGATGAAGCCGGGGAAGTCGTTGGCCTCGGCCGGGGTTTTGCCGAACTTCTCGCAAAGCGCCCAGGTGGTTTTGAAGGTCTCCTCGGAGGTCGCCAGCGCCCGGATGACCTCCACCAGCTTCATGACGGGCACCGGGTTCATGAAGTGCATGCCGATGACGTCGGCCGCACGGCCGGTCTGGGAGGCGATCCGCCCGATGGGAATCGAGGAGGTGTTGCTGGCCAGGATCACCCCCGGCCGGCAGATGGCGTCCAGGTCCTTGAAGATCTGGAACTTGATGGGCTCGTTTTCGGTGGCGGCCTCCACCACGAAGTCGGCGGCCGCCATGTCCTTGAGGTCCACGCTGGTCTTGATGCGGCCCAAAACCGCGGCCTGATCCGCGGCGCTCAGCTTGCCCTTGTCCACGGCGCGCTGAAGGTTTCGGGTGATGGTGGCCATCCCCTTTTCGACAAACTCGGTCTTGATGTCGTTCATGATCACATCCAGCCCGCTGGCCGCCGCCACCTGGGCGATGCCGTTGCCCATCTGCCCCGCGCCGATAACCCCAAACGTCTTGATCTCCATTTTATGCCCTCACTTCTTCCCGAAAGATAAATTCACCGCAGACCCGGGCCCCCTCAGCGCCGCACCACCAGCGCAACGGCTTCGCCGCCGCCCAGGCAAAGCGAGGCCAGGCCGACCTTCTTGTCCTGTTTGACCATTTCGTGGAGCAGGGTCACCAGCACCCGGCAGCCGCTGGCGCCGATGGGGTGCCCCAGGGCGACGCTGCCGCCGTTGACGTTGACCTGCCCGGAATCCAGCCCCAGCTCGCGCATGACCGCCACGGTGGAGCCGCTGAAAGCCTCGTTGATCTCGAAGAGATCCACCGCCTCGATGCCGATCCCCTCCTTTTTCAGGCACTTGGGGATCGCCAGGATCGGCGCCACGAGCACGTACTTCATGTCGATGCCGGCCGAGGCCTGGGCGCCGATGGTGGCCATGACCTTGCAGCCCAGCCGCTCGGCGACCTCGCGCGCCATGACCACCGTGGCCGCCGCACCGTCGCTGATGATCGAACTGTTGCCGGCGGTGGCGAAGCCCTCTTTCTGGAAGGCCGGCTTCATCCCGGCGAGGCTCTCGTAGCTGGTCTCCCGCGGACACTCGTCCTGGGCGAAGACCCGCGGTTCGCCCTTGCGCTGGGGCACGGCCACCGGCAGAATCTCGTCCTTGAAGCGCCCGCCGGCGATGGCGGCCAGGGCCCGACGGTAGGATTCCGCCGCATAGCGGTCCTGGTCCTCACGGCTGACGCCGTATTTCTGCGAGCAGAGGTCGTTGGAAATCCCCATGTGAAAGTCGTTGACGATGTCCCAGAGGCCGTCGTGGACCATGTGGTCCTGGAGCTGGCCGGCGCCCATGCGGTAGCCGAAGCGGGCCTTTTCCAGGTAGTAGGGCGCCAGGCTCATGTTTTCCATGCCGCCGGCGACCACCACGTCGGCATCACCCAGCTGGATCGCCTGGGCCGCCAGCATCACCGATTTGAGCGCGGAACCGCAGACCTTGTTGATCGTCAGGCACTCCACCTCCCACGGCATCCCGGCCTGCACGGCCGCCTGGCGGGCCGGGTTCTGGCCGTAGCCGCAGGGCAGCACCTGGCCCATGATGACCTCGTCAACCGCCGTTTTCGCGATCCCGGCGCGGCGCACCGCTTCCGCGATCACCAGCGCCCCCAGGCGGGTGGCGCCGAGGTTGCCCAGCGAACCGTTGAAACCGCCCAGGGGGGTGCGGACGGCACTCACAATTACCGCTTCTCTCATGGATTTTTCTCCCTTCCTGCGGGGCCTCGGCCCCGATGAATGTTTTTTGCCCCGACCGGCCGGCCTACATGTTGCGCCGGTACTGGCCGCCGACGTCGTAAAGCGCCTGGGTGATCTGCC
>JASFIY010000166.1:0-5702 GCA_050122415.1 Desulfobacteraceae bacterium | reverse complement strand
CATGAATCGACGCGTCATTCCGACATTTTGGATAAGGGGCGTTTTCATTTTCTTTTCCCCTGTATTTGGCTCCACCGTGACGGCGCCCCGCTCCAGGAATGCCATTGGTTCAGAACGACTTTCATGGTGGACTGTTTTACGCAGGGCAAGTCCTTTGAAAATACTGCCCCATTGAGATCTCGACAGGTTCGCTGGATTCCGGTAGCGCGTTTAAAATTTCAAGTTCACGTTGAAATTGACGAAGTGGATGGCCGCATCGTCGTATTGCCCTGAGACGCTTCCCGCCAGCGGCCCGCGGTCGAGCGTCATGTCCAGATCGCCCATCCATAAAAGGGTGTAAG
The DNA here is from genome assembly GCA_050122415.1 of Desulfobacteraceae bacterium. Classification (GTDB taxonomy): domain Bacteria; phylum Desulfobacterota; class Desulfobacteria; order Desulfobacterales; family JAABRJ01; genus JAABRJ01. Next base: position 5,361 of record JASFIY010000166.1, on the reverse strand, counting down.
CGAGACCCAGGGTCAGCTGCTGCGACCAGTCGTAGCGCGCGCCCGCGCCGAAGCGCCACGCCTCGCCAACGGGAAGGTCCGGCGTGCGGTCCTCGTCCTCCACCATAGAGCTGTCGTAGGCGATGCCGGCCGACAGCAGCCAGGGATCGGCCACCCGGTACTGGGCGCCCAGGGCCGCGTGCCAGGTGTCCTGGTAGTTGCGGTCGGCGGTTAAGCTGGTGGTGTCCGCGGCGTCGATCCCGACGTCCACCTTGCCGAATTGCGACCAATCCTGCCAGCCGAGGTTGCCCATAACCGCAAGGCGAGGGGTCAGGTCGTGGTAGGCGCTGAACATCACCGCCTGGGGCATGGTCATGCCAATGTTGAGTTTGGCGTCGAGCAGGCCCTTGGCGCCCAGCAGGGCCTCGAGGCCCGGTCCGAGGTTGTTGACCTGGGGCCTGTCCTTGAACTCGAGGTCGGCCTCCGACAGGTAGGTCAGCCCGAAGCGGGTGCCCTTCCAGGGCGACAGCATCAGACCCAAATTGGCCTGGAAGGCCATGTCCTCATCCTGCAGCTTGATGCGGCCATCCCCACGGCCGGGGTCGATGTTGTTCACGGCCACCTTCTCGTCGAATACGGCGTAAAGCGCCACCACCCCCGCGCCCACCGAAAGCCAGTCCGTCACCCGGTAGGCCACCGCCGGCTGAACACCAAAGGCCTGGAGGGTAACCTCCTGGACGTAGTAGCGGCCCACCCAGTCGTCCTCGTACTCCAGGCCCAGCCCGAAGAAGCCCAGCGCCCCGATCCCGAGTTTCAGGTCCGGTGAGAGGTTGTGGACGTAAAAGATGCTGCCCGCGGGCAGCCACGCGCTGCCATCCCCGTCGGGACCGGTGGTTGTCGTGCTGGAATCCGGGTTGAATTGGGTGTCGGTGTAAAGCGGCATAACCCCGAGTTGAATTTCCGAACGCTCCAGGCGCGTCATGCCCGCCGGGTTGGTGAAGACGGTGGAGGGGTCCTGGGCCCGGGCCGCATAACCGGCAGACGCCAAACCGACGTCGGGCGTGCCGATTTCGTACAAATAGAGACCGCCGGCGAGCGACTGCGAAGCGCCCAGGAGAAAAATGCCCAAGAGCGTCAAGAGCTGAGATTTCAAATGTTTGATTCCCATGATCCTTCTCTTCCTTGAGGTAAGGGCCTCGGCAAGAAATAATTCCACCTCTTGCTTGTCTTTTGGCCCGTCACCGGCGTTACATCCGCCGGCACATATCCCGATATGCGCCGGCGGATGTGCCTTGGTGACGAACCAAAATCCGGCGCCATATTGTGAAATTGTTTATTGCCGCGACCCTGAAGCCGGTGCTGGAAATTGAACTTTTTTCGAAACCGTTTGGTTTTGAACTTTTGCAGCATCCCCTGTGGTGTAAACCCGTTTCCGGATACGTTCTAAAACCCCCGATCTTTAGGGCAAAGGCAAAGCCGAAAGGATTTGGTTGAAGATCGGGTCACTCTCATGAACCACGGTCCAGCGGTTTAAAAATTCACTGGACAGCGACCGGGCGGGGCCGGCCGGAAGCAGCCGGCCCCGCATGGCCATTACTGGGCTCCGCCGGGAGTGCTCAGTTTCTCCATGACCTTTTCCAGGGAGAAGCTGGCGGCTTTCTGGCGCGGGGGATAATCCTTGAAGGTTGCCAGAAACTGGCCCACGTAAGCCTGCGCCGGAACGAGCAGGTAAGCGCGGTCGATCATCCAGTCGTAGTAAGTGTTCGACGTCTTCTGCGAGCGTTCGTAAGGGTCGCGGCGCAGGTTGAAGATCAGCGGAACCCGAAGCGGGACAAAGGGCTCGGCCCAGGCCTGGAGGGTCCCCTCGACGCGTTGCTCCATGAAGATGAGCTTCCAATCCGCGTAGCGCAGGGCCGTCAGGTCGCCGTCGTCCGAGAAATAGAATATCTCTTTGCGGGGGCTGGGGGTGCCTTGGGGGTCCTTGAGGTGGTCGGTCAGGTTGTAGCCGTCGAGATGGACCTTGTAGTCCCGGCCGAGGGCGGAGGACTTGTAGCCGTCGAGCAGGTCTTCCTTGATGTCGGTCTTGCCGGCGGCGGCGAGGAAGGTGGGCAACCAGTCCATGTGGTGGACGATGCCGTTGCTGACACTGCCCGCCTTGACCACGCCGGGCCAGCGCACGGCGGCGGGGACTCGCCATCCGCCCTCCCAGTTGGTGTTCTTTTCACCGCGGAAGGGGGTCATGGCCGCGTCCGGCCAGGTGTTCATGTGCGGGCCGTTGTCGGTGGAGTAGTGCACGATGGTGTTGTCGGCAATCCCCAGCTCGTCGAGGACGGCCAGGAACTGGCCGATGTGCATATCGTGCTCGATCATCCCGGCGGTGTATTCGTCCGCGTTGGGGTGGGTCTTCTTGATCTCGGCCATCTTCTCGGGGCTGACGTGGGTGCGGAAGTGCATCCGGGTGCCGCTCCACCAGACAAACCAGGGTTCGCCGGCTTTGGTCTGGCGCCGGATAAAATCGATGGCGGCGGCGGCGGTGTCGTCATCGATCGTCTCCATCCGCTTCCGGGTCAGCGGCCCGGTGTCTTCGATCCTGCCGTCGGCGAAAGACCTGATCACGCCGCGAGGCCCGAAGGCCTCCCTGAAGGTCCGGCCGTCGGCGAGTTTCAGGTCGCCGGGGTAGTCCTCGTTTTCAGGCTCTTCTTCGGCGTTGAGGTGATAGAGGTTTCCGTAGAACTCGTCGAACCCGTGGTTGGTGGGCAGGTGTTCGTCACGGTCGCCGAGGTGGTTCTTGCCGAACTGGCCGGTGGCGTAGCCCTGGTCCTTGAGCAGCCCGGCGATGGTGGGATCCTCGACCATCATGCCCTCCTTGGCGCCGGGCAGGCCGACCTTGGAAAGACCGGTGCGAAAGACGCTTTGGCCCATGATGAACGACGAGCGGCCCGCCGTGCAGGACTGCTCTCCGTAATAATCGGTGAACAGGATTCCCTCCCGGGCGATGCGGTCGATGTTGGGGGTCTGGTAGCCCATCAGGCCCTTGCTGTAGGCGCTGATGTTGGACTGACCGATATCGTCGCCCCAGATCACCAGGATATTGGGCTTCTGGTCGGCGGCCCGGGAAACACCGGCAGTGCAGAGGGCTGCCACGAGGGCAACCAAAACAAACAGTATGCGTCTTGTTTTCATGTCTAACCTCCTCATTTTGGGTTTTAAGGCGGAAAACTTTAAAGTGATCGAAGCGGTGTTTCGCTGATTGGAACCTTTGAAACCTCGCCACAGGATCGACTCAGCTGTGAGGCCCGCTAGGATGGAATCGTCGCCACGGCGATCAGGTAAGCTGAGCGGGAACAAATTCGGCGGTCTGTCTCAACATAGTCTCCTGCACAACAGTCGCTCAAGGCCTCTGGTTCGAAGCGGGCGCCACCCGGCCAGACCGTTTTTCAGGCGACTCTGACCATCGGCCACATCCTTGGTTCAGAATTTTGAGTCTTGAACCTGCGCCCCCGGATGGGCTGCAAGCGGTGACGCTAATCCTCGCTACAACCCAACCCGCGGTAGACAGCCCCGCCGAGTAGGGCGCCGATGATCGGGGCAACCCAGAAAAGCCACAGTTGCTGGAGGGCCCAGCCACCGACGAACAAGGCGACCCCGGTGCTGCGCGCCGGGTTGACGGAGGTGTTGGTGACCGGAATGCTGATCAGGTGGATCAGCGTCAGACAGAGCCCGATGGCAATCGGGGCAAACCCCGCTGGCGCGCGCTTGTCGGTGGCGCCGTGGATCACCAGCAGGAACATGAAGGTCATGACGACCTCGCACAGAAAGGCCGCCCCGAGCGAATACCCTCCCGGGGAGTGGGCGCCGAAGCCGTTGGCGGCAAACCCCGCCGATACGTCGAAGCCCGCCTTGCCGCTGGCGATGAAGTACAGAACGGCAGCGCCGGCCAGCCCGCCGAGCACCTGCACGATGATGTAGGAGACCAGGTCCCGGGCGGGAAAGCGGCCCCCGGCCCACAGACCGAGGGAAACCGCCGGGTTGAGATGGCAGCCGGATATGCGGCCGATGGCGAAAGCCATGGTGAGAACGGTCAACCCGAAGGCCAGGGAGACGCCCAGCAGCCCGATACCGACATGGGGGAAAGCGGCCGCCAGGACTGCGCTGCCGCATCCGCCCAGGACCAGCCAGAAGGTACCGAAAAATTCCGCAACCAGTTGTTTCGTTATCATGTCAGTTCGTTCTCATGCGCGTGCGCAGCTTCCGCCGCCGGAACAGTGCAGTTCAATCTGGGTGTCTCCCAAATTCGCCAATGACTGCGGCCTTTGGGTTTTGGTCCCAAGCAAGCCGCTTGTCCGGGTCAATCGAAAAGCGGGTTTTTGATCAGCGAAGGCAGCACGGGGGTCACCGTGAGGCGCAGATTCCACCGCTGGCCGAAATCATCCGGATGGATCACCGCATACTGCCCCTCCAGAATGAACTTGATGGGCAGTCCGGCGATCTTGACCAGCTTCCCCACGCCGAGGCCCACGGGAAGCGTCAGCTTGTTGTCGTCATCGGCCTCCCAGTCGATCAGGATGTTCGGCGCCGTGCCGACCTGCCACTGGCCGGGAAGAAGTCTCCAGACGAAATATTGGATGTTGGTCTGACTGGTCGATTCGCGGTCGTCGTTGCCCGCAAAGGACCACCAGTGCTGCGGAAACGTTCAAAAGATCCATTCCTTTCCCAGGTAGAGGCCCACCGCCGCCGGGCCGGCCTGCCACTTCTCCTGGCCCAGCTCGTCTGTGGAAGCCGTGGGGAAGATGAAGGACGGCCCGAATCCCCACAGGAAGCTGCCGGCGGTTTTGGCCGGCGACAACAGGGACACCAGCGTGACGTCGCCCATGCCGTCGGTCTCGTCGAACCCATCGGATTTCAGCACGGGGCGGTCGGCGAAGATCGGAAACACCGGGCGGTTGATCAGGTTCCAATCCCGGGTCATGGGCAGGGGAAGGACGGGTTGAAAGTTCAGGTTGTAAAACCATTTGTCGTCGCCTTCGTCCCACCCCGACACGTCCCGGGAACCGCTTTTCAACTGCGTGTAGTTGTTTTGAAAAACCATGCTCCAGACGCTGGAGACCGGGTTGTTGAGCTGGCGGCTCAATTCGTCGGCCGACATCGCCCCATTCCCGTCGGCCGCGTGGGCCACCGACGGCTGAACTTCAGCCCCAGAGGCCGCGCTTGCGGCCATGAGAAAAACGAACGCCAAGCCAACCCGAAAGCCTCGGGTAGAAAAAGGCACGCGACCCGTGTTCATCGTTTAGTCTCCCTGGATTCAGACGACGCCAAGTCTGCAGTTCGCCTTACGGAAAGACCGTTTTCCAGTCGCCTTGCATGTCGACCACCGTCCAGCCC
>JASFIY010000165.1:0-5705 GCA_050122415.1 Desulfobacteraceae bacterium | reverse complement strand
GCTCATTGCCGGGCAGGGCCAGAATCCCGCCCGGCAGGCCATGGTTCGCGCCGGCGTCCCCAAGGAGACGCCGGCCTTCACCGTCAACAAGGTCTGCGGCTCGGGGCTGAAAACCATCGCCCTGGGGGCCGAGGCCATCATGGCCGGCCGGGCCGATGTGATCATCGCCGGCGGCCAGGAGAACATGAGCCTGGCGCCGATGTCGCTGCCCAAGGCCCGCTGGGGTTACCGCATGGCGACGACGGGCGTGGCCGAGGTCAACGACCTGATGGTCTGGGACGGGCTCTACGAAATTTTCTACGGCTACCACATGGGAATCACCGCGGAGAACATTGCCGCCAAGTACGACATCAGCCGGCAGGAGCAGGACGAACTGAGCGTTGCAAGCCATGCGCGCGCCCGCAAGGCCATCACGGAGGGCATTTTCGCCGAGGAAATCGTGCCGGTGGTCATCAAGACCCGCAAGGGCGACGTCGTCGTCGACACGGACGAGGGACCCCGGGAAACCGACTTGGAGAAGATGGCCAAACTGAAGCCGGTCTTTAAAAAGGACGGCACCGTTACGGCGGGCAACGCGTCGAGCATCAACGACGGCGCCGCCGCCGTGCTGCTGATGAGCGCCGACAAGGCCAAGCAGATGGGGCTTGAGCCCGTGCTGAAGATCAAGGCCTTCGCCTCCGGCGGCGTCGACCCCGCCTACATGGGCACGGGCCCGGTCCCCGCCGTGCGCAGAGTCCTGAAAGCCACCGGCATGGCCATCGGCGATATCGACATGATCGAATTAAACGAGGCCTTCGCCGCCCAGGCGATCGCCTGCGACCGTGAGCTGGGCATCCCGGTGGACCGCCCCAACGAACTGGGCAGCGGCATTTCCCTGGGGCATCCCATCGGTTGCACGGGATCCCGCCAGATGGTGACCCTGATGCACCAGATGCAGCGCAAAGGCTACACCACCGGTCTGGTCACCATGTGCATCGGCGGCGGCATGGGCATGGCGATGATCGTCGAGCGGTAAACGCCGTGTCGGAAGGACCCGGGACGACGAACCGCCCCCCTGGTGGGCGGCATCTGCCGACGGACACTTCAACCGAAAGGAAACGGAGGACAACATGCTGGAAATCAAAGATTCTGTGGCGGTAATCACGGGCGGCGGCGGCGGCATCGGCTTTGCCGTGGCCAAACATTGGGTCCAGAACGGCGGCAAAGTGGTTTTGGGCGACGTTGCGCAGGAGCTTCTGGACAAGGCCGCAGCGGAAATCAAAGCCATGCAGGGCGAAGTGGCGACGGTGGTCGGCGATGTGACCAGCGAAGCGGATTCCGCCCGGCTGGCGGACACGGCCATCGAAAAATTCGGGCAGATCAACCTGGTGGCCCCCTTCGCCGGGATCATCAAGGACGGCATGATGGTTTCCCCGGACCGCGAAACCGGGAAGGTCACCAAGAAAATGGCCTACGGGGATTTCACCAAAGTGATCGACATCAACCTGAACGGCGTTTTCTTAACGGTGCGCGACTGCGCCGAGCGCATGATCAACAACAACTGCAAGGGCCTCATTTGCCTGGTTTCCTCCACCGGGTCCCTGGGCACCGCGGGCCAGATCAACTACGCCTCTTCCAAGGCGGCCATGTCGGTCATGCCCAAGGTCATCACGGCGGAATTCTTCCGTCGCGGCCTGGGCGGCAAGATCCGCTGCATGGCGATTGCGCCGGGCTACGTGGGCACGGCCATGGTCAAGGGCATGAACCAGGACGCCCTGGCAAAGATCCTGTCGAATGTGCCCATCGGCCGGCTGATCGAACCGGAGGAAATCGCTCAATTGGTGGGCGACATGTACCGAAACGAGGCCATCGCCGGCGATGTCTACTTCATTCACGGCGGTCTGCGGCTGGGCTCCCGGGGCTGATGCGGCCAATGGGAAGCGAAGCCCCGTGGCATCCGATGCCACCATTTCATTCACGACGCAATGCTCCCCGGGGATCGGCACGATCCCCGGAGACCGAAGGAGGCTACCATGGCCGATCCCCGCATTGATCCCAACGACCCCGCCCTTCAGCCGCTCGCCATCAACACCCAGCCGCTGAAAGGTAAAAAAGCACTGATTACGGGCATCGCCAATCAGAACTCGATTGCCTACGGTGCTGCCCGCGCCTTGAAGGCCTTCGGGGCCGAAATCGCGATGACCTACCTCAACGACAAGACGCGCGAGTTCACCCAACAGCTGGCGGATGCGCTGGAGGTGGACCCCGATCTCTACCTGCCCCACGACATCAACAACGATGCCCAGACCGAGGCGGTTTTCGCGGCCATCCGGAAGAAATGGGGCCAGCTGGACACCATGCTGCACGCCATGGCCTTCGCCCCCAGGGCAGCCCTGCAGGGGGCCGTGCTCGACGTCACGCGCGAAGACTTTCAGACGACCTTGACGGTATCGGCCCACTCGCTGCTCGTCCTGGCGCGCGAGGCGGTGCCCCTGATGACCGACGGCGGCTCGATTTTTACGCTCACCTACTTCGGCGGCGACAAGGTGGTGCCCAACTACGGCATCATGGGCCCCGCCAAGTCGTGCCTCGAGGGGCTCGTCCGCTATCTCGCCGCAGAGCTTGGGCCGAAGAATATCAGCGTCAACGCCATCTCGCCGGGTCCCGTCATGACGCGCGCCGCTTCGGGCATCGCCCATTTCGACGACCTGATGACCCTGGCCAAGGACAAAGCGCCGCAGCACACGCTGGTGACGCCGGACGAGATCGGCCTCAGCTTGGCCATGCTGGCCTGCCCCAGCATGCGCAAGGTCACCGGCGAGGTGCTCTACATCGATGGCGGTTTCAACATCATGGCGGGCTGATCCCGGAGATAGCGAGGTCAACGGCCGCGGCGCCGGAACGGGGGCAGGGTCGACACCCGCGGCCAACCTCCCGGGGCAGTCGGGCGCCGGCACCGGCTGGCTCGCACCATGGCCAAGCAAGAGGAGCAGGAAAGATGACCGACACCACCGTAAAAAACAAAGCTCCGGATTCGCTCGTGCCCTCGCGTCCGGCGACGAAGAAAAGCAAGATCGTCACTGCCGAGCAGGCCGCTCGCCTGATCAAGGACGGCGACGTGGTGGCCACCACCGGCATTGTCCGGTGCGTCTCGGCCGATTATCTGCTGGAGGCGATCGCGCAGGCCTTTCTCAAGGACGGACGGCCGCGCGACTTGACGGTCATGATCGCATCCTGCATCGGCGACAGCCGTGCCGACGGCCCCCGGGTCGGCCTCAACCGCCTGGCCTATGAAGGGCTGGTGCGTCGGTTCATCGCCGGGCACTGGGGCATGGCCGCCCGAATGGGGCCGCTGGCCGAAGAAGGCAAGATCGAGGGCTACGTATTCCCCCAGGGCACCCTCTCCCAGCTGTTCCGGGAGATGGCCGGCGGCAAGCCGGGCATCCTCACCAAGGTCGGCCTGGGCACCTTCATCGACCCGCGCAACGAAGGCGGCAAGATCAACGCCCAAACCACCCAGGACCTGGTGGAGATCATGGAGATCGGCGGCGAGGAATACCTCTTCTATCACGCCGTGCGACCCGACATCGCCATTCTGCGGGGGACCACGGCCGATCTCGACGGCAACATCAGCATGGAGCGCGAGGCCCTGTTCATGGAAGTGCTGCCCGTTGCCACCGCGGTGCACAACAACGGCGGGCTCGTGATGGTCCAGGTGGAGCGGGTCACCGACCGCCACACGCTCAATCCCCGGGAGGTGAAGATCCCCGGCGTCCTGGTCGACTGCGTGGTGGTGGCCGAGCCCGAATACCACTGGCAGGCCGGCAGCTCGGCTTACAACCCCGCCTATGCGAGCCGTATTCGCGTACCAGCCGCGGCGGTCGTGCCGATGCCGCTGACCGAAAGGAAGATCATCGCGCGCCGCGCCGCCTTCGAGATTCGGCCCAACAGCCTGGTCAACCTGGGCATCGGCATGCCCGAGGGCGTCGGGGCCGTCGCCAACGAAGAAAAGGTGGCCGATCTCATGACCATGACCAACGAGCCGGGCGGCATCGGCGGCGTGCCCCAGGGGGGGCTCGATTTCGGGGCCGTGGTGAACGTCGAAGTGCTCATCGAACAGCCGTCGATGTTCGACATCTACGACGGCGGGGCCCTGGACGGCACCTTCCTGGGCATGGCCCAGGCCGACCGCGAGGGCAACGTCAACGTCAGCAAATTCGGGCCCAAAACCGTGGGGGTGGGCGGTTTCGTGAACATCAGCCAGAATGCCAAGGCCATCGTCTTCATGGGAACCTTCACCGCCGGCAAGCACGCCTTCTCGATCGCGGACAATGCCCTGCACATCGAACAGGACGGCAAGATCGCCAAGTTTGTGGAGCGTGTCGACCAGTTGACCTTCAGCGGCAAGCATGCGGCGGCCAAGGGCCAGCAGGTGCTCTACGTCACCGAGCGCTGCGTCTTCCGGCTGACCCCGGAGGGACTCGAGCTGGTGGAGATCGCCCCGGGGGTCGACCTGGAGCGCGACGTGCTGGCCCATATGACCTTCAAGCCCCTGATGCGAGTCGCGCCGCGTCTGATGGACGCACGCATTTTCAGCCCGGAGCCCATGGGCCTGCGGGATATCCTGCTCGGCGTGCCGCTGGAGCAACGGTTGACCTACGACGCCGAGGCCAACATCCTGTTTGCGAATTTCGAGGGTTTCGCCGTGCGCGACACTCAAACGGTGAAGGAGATCGAGGCGAGGGTTGAAAACATCATGGCCCCCCTGAAACACAAAGCCAGCGCCGTGGCCAATTACGACAACTTCGAGATCCACCCGCAGGCCATGGACGATTATGTGGATATGGTCCTGCGTCTGAAAGAGCGCTTTTTCGATGCCACGAGCGTCTACACGACCAGCGCCTTTCTGCGCATGAAGCTGGGGGACGCGCTGGCGGCCCGCGGCGCTGCCCCTCACATCGCCTGGACCCGCGAGGAGGCAATGGCCGCGCTTGGCGACGCCCCCTAAGATACTGTGGATAAACAAGCATCAGGTCGAAAGGCAAGGCGCAGTCCGATGGGAAAAACGCAGCAACCTCGGCGTGTAGTGAGGCTTTTCCCGAGGGCTGCAACGCCGCATTTCGGCCTTAGGCGCAGTTGATCCACAGCCTGCTAAAGCCAATCCCAATCCGGGGAAGGAAGCTGCAAGACATGAACGCGATCGAAGGCTATTGCTTTGAGGATCTGGCTCTGGGGATGTCCGCAAGTTTTACCAAGACGCTGTCCGAAGCGGACGTCAAGTGGTTTGCCGGCGTGACCGGCGATTTCAACCCATTGCACGTCAACCGGGAATACGCCGAGCAATCGATATTCAAGCAGCCGGTGGCCCACGGCATGCTCGCCGCCGGCCTGATCTCTGCTGCCCTGGGCTGCAAACTGCCGGGCCCCGGGGCGATTTACATGCATCAGGAACTGAATTTCGTGGCACCGGTCCACTTCGGCGACACGGTGACGGCCACCGTTGCCGTCAAAGAGCTGATTGCCAAGCACGGCCATGTCATCATGACCACGGTGTGCACCGCAGGCGGCAAGGACGTCGTTATCGGCGAGGCTCGCCTGAAAGTCCCGCGACGGGAAGCGTAGGAGGTGATTCCATGCGCTATGCCTTGGGCGACCATCGGGTCGTGATGCGCGGCAAGGGGCAGTGGATCGCGCCCAACGCGGTGCTGATCGGCGACATCGTGCTT
>JASFIY010000164.1:0-5712 GCA_050122415.1 Desulfobacteraceae bacterium | reverse complement strand
GCCCAGGGGCCTGGGCCCTCGTCAAAGGATGATCTCCGTGGGGTTTAACCGCAAAATGCTGACGCTGATCTGCTTGGCCGTTACCCTGGCCTGGGCGCTGGCCCTGGCCGACGGTCAGCCGCGCGGGGCCGACGATATGGTGCTGGAAGGCGGCAGCACCGGATGGGTGCCCTTTCCCCACCACCGCCATCAGGATGCCATCGGCGACTGCATGGCCTGTCACCACCTTTTTCCCCAGCAAGCCGGGAGCATCGAGGCCCTCAAAGCCGAGGGCAAGCTGGGAAAAAAGGCCGTGATGAACGCCTGCAGCAAGTGCCACCGCAGTCTCGCCAAAACCGGCCAGGCCAGCGGGCCGACGGGCTGCAAACAGTGCCACAGCCTAAAAGAGGGATAAATCGCATGCGCGTATTGGGACTTCAGGGCAGCCCCCGCAAAAACGGCAACAATGACTACCTGCTCCAGCGCTTCATGGAAGCCGCCGCAGAACACGGCGCTCTCACGCGGACGGTGTGGGTGGATCGCACGGATATCCGCCCCTGCAAGGAGTTTACCACCTGCGAAAAAAAAGGTTTCTGCCCCATCGACGATGCCATGAAGCAGGAGGTTTACGCCCTGATCCGGGAGGCGGACGTGATCGTGGCCGCCACCCCGATTTTTTTCTACAACATGACGGCCCAGCTCAAGGCCCTGGTGGACCGCTGCCAGACCCTCTGGGCGCGCAAGTACCGGCTCAAGCTCAAAGACCCCGGCTGCCGCACCCGCCAGGGCTATCTGCTCTCCACAGCCGCCAGCAAGGGCAAAAACCTCTTCGAAGGACTGCACCTGACGGCCCAATACTTCTACGACGCAGTCGATGCCCGCTATGCCGGCAGCCTGACCTACCGGGAGATCGAAGCCAAGGGCGAGATGGCCGCGCACCCCACCGTGGCGGCGGATGTGGCGGCTGCCGTGGCCTCCCTTCTGACACCCTTCAAGCAGCGGCGGCGGGTGCTCTTCGCCTGCCGCGAAAATGCCCGCCGCAGTCAGATGGCCGCCGGCTTCGCCCAGTTCATCGCCGGAGACAAGCTCGAAGTGCTCTACGGCGGAAGTTCTCCGGCCGAAGCGGTCGATCCGCAGATGGTCGCGGCGATGGCCGAAAAAGGCATCGACATGTACTTTCGGCGCACCCGCTCCATCGACGACGCGCTGGCCGAGGGTCCCGCGGAGGTGATCGTGACCATGGGCTGCGAGGAGAACTGCCCGTTTACCCCCGGTGCCGAGCGGCTGGCGTGGCAGCTGCCCGATCCCGCGGGCGCACCTATGGAGACCATGCGCCGGGTGCGAGACGAGATCGAGCGCCGGGTGGGCGAACTCGTCGCCCGGTTGGCCTGACCCGCCGGGGATCTTCGGCCCGTTGGCGGTATAACCAAGACAGTATCTAAACAAGTCAAAGGAGGAAGGTATGGAAAAGTGGGTTTGCACGATCTGCGGTTACGTTTACGATCCCGCCAAGGGCGATCCCGACAACGGTGTGGCGGCCGGCACGAAATGGGAGGATGTGCCCGATAGCTGGGAGTGCCCGGTCTGTGGCGCCGCCAAGGCGGATTTCGAGAAGGAAGCCTGATCGCTCGTCTTTGAACCCCAAAAAAAGCCTTTGAAAAGCAGCCCGGGCGCCTTACCTTAGGCGTAAATTCGACCGGCGGTCTACGGCGTCGTCCGCCCCAAGACCCCACCGGTATCCCATTGGCCAAGGATTGACGGCGGTTTGGGCGCATTTTTGAGGGCACACAATCGATGCCCTTGTGGGCCGTTGAAGCTGCGGCGGCCTGGCAAGGGCATTGCGTTTGGGGAGCTGCCGGCCGATGCGCGCCCCCGGGCCCCGAACGATTTTACCGGGTTAGCGCCCCCCTTTGAAGAAAAAAGCGGCCGCCCCGGTTGGCGTTTGGGCAGCCGGCGACCCGCAGACCGCCGAAATTTGACAGAAGGAGGAGCCAGGATGAAACCCATCGAAATTGCTCCGGGGATTTACGATGTCGGCGTCAACGACTGGAACATTCAAGAATTCCACGGCTACTCAACGCCGTACGGATCCAGCTACAACGCATTCCTGATCGTCGATGAGAAGATCGCGCTGGTGGACACCGTCAAGGCCGAATTTGTCGACCGTTTGCTGGAGAATATTGCCCGGGTCGTTCCGCCGCATAAAATCGATTTCGTGATCAGCAACCACACCGAGATGGACCATTCCGGCGGTCTGCCGCGGGTCATGCAGGCCGTCGGCCCGCAGACTCCCGTTTACTGCTCCAAGCTGGGGCTGAAAAACCTGGCGCGCCACTTCCCGGAGCCCTGGGCCTACCATCCCGTCGCAGACGGCGAAAAGCTCGCTCTCGGCCGCCGCACCCTGACCTTCATGGAGACCCGCATGCTGCACTGGCCGGACAGCATGTTCGCCTATCTCGCGGAGGAAAAGATCCTGTTCTCCAGTGATGCCTTCGGGCAGCACTATGCCGGGCAGGAAAAATTCGACGATCTGATCGGCGAGGCCATCATGCCCCATGCCAAAAAGTATTTCGCCAACATCCTGATGCTCTATGCCCCCCAGGTCCTGCAGTTGATGGAGAAAATCCGGGCGCTGGGGCTCGAGTTCACCATGATCTGCCCCGACCATGGCATCATCTGGCGGCGGGATCCAGGCCGGATTCTGGAGGCCTATCTTCGCTGGGCGCGGCAAACGCCCAAGAGAAAAGCGCTGGTGGTCTACGATACCATGTGGCACAGCACCGAGCAAATGGCCGACGCCATCGCCGAGGGCATCGGCGTCGAAGGGGTCTTGGCACGCCCCATGATTCTCAGCAAATGGCACCGCAGCGACATCATGACCGAGGTGTTGGACGCCAAGGCCATCGTCCTGGGCTCGCCCACCCTCAACAACGGCCTTTTCCCCACCCTGGCCAGTTTCATCACCTACCTCAAGGGCTTCCGCCCGCAGCACAAGATGGGGGCCGCCTTCGGTTCCTACGGCTGGAGCGGCGAGGCGGTCAAACTGCTCAACCAGCACCTCGGGGAGATGAAGTTCGAGATCGTCGACCCGGGGCTGAAGATCCAGTACGTGCCGGACCGCGACGCTCTGGGGCAGTGCTTCGAATTCGGCCGCCGCATCGGGCGGGCGGTCAACCAGGCCGTTCACCCCTAAGCCTCTGGCGGGGCCGCCGGCCCCGGAAAGAAACGACTAAGCGCCATGCAAAGACCGGTTGTGGAACTCAGCGAGTGCATTCTCTGCGAGTTGTGCTCCCAGGTGTGCCCGAGCGTATTCCGGCTCAACAGCCTGGGCTACATCGAGGTTTTGGATCTCCCAAGCTATCCCCAGGAAGAGGTCGACGAGGTCATCAAGCACTGTCCGGCCGACTGCATCTACTGGGAGGAGGCGTGATGCGAGGGCGCCACCCGCTTTTATGATCGGCGTGGGCCGGGAGGCGAACATGCAGCCAGCCAGGCCGCCGGGCGGCCGTCAGTTGAAAAACCAGGTGCGCGAACTGCTGCGGGGTCAGGAGTGGGCCGCCGCTGTGACAGCCCTGCAGGGGATTCCGGCGCGGCGGGTGGTCAACCCGCTGTTTTCCTTTTTCTACAGCGACGACCCGCTGCTGCGCTGGCGGGCGGTGTCCGCCATGGGGGCGGTGGTGGCGGCCCTGGCGCGGGAGGAGATGGAATCCGCACGGGTGGTGATGCGGCGGCTGCTCTGGAACCTCAACGACGAGTCCGGCGGCATCGGCTGGGGCTCGCCGGAGGCCATGGGCGAGATCACGGCCCGCAGCGCCCCGCTGGCGGCCGAATTCGCGCCGCTTTTGGCCTCCTATGTGCGCCCCGACGGCAATTACCTGGAGCACCCGCTCTTGCAGCGCGGCCTGCTGTGGGGCCTCGGGCGGCTGGCCCACGCGCGCCCGCAGCTGATCCCGGAGGTTGCCGAGTGCCTTGCGCCCTTTCTGGCCGCAGCGGACCGGTTTCACCGCGGGCTTGCGGCCTGGGCTGCCGGGCCGCTGCCCCAGGGCCCGACCCGGGCGGCCCTTTTGGCGCTGGTGGATGACCCGGCGGTGTTCGTCCTCTACCGCGAGCCGCTGTTGACCGAGGTGGCGGTGGGGGCGGCCGCACGCGCGGCCCTGGATCCGGCCCGGCGCCAGCCGCTTGGCACCCCGATCCCGGAGGCGCGCCTGAAGCAGCTATGAAATGGACCCCCGAGGCGGAAGCCGCCGTTAAAAACGCGCCCTTTTTCGTCCGCAAGAAGGTGCGCTCCCGGGTTGAGCAGGAGGCCCGCCAGGCCGGCCTTGCCACCGTCGACCTGGCCACCGTGACCCGCGCCCAGCAGCGCTTTCTCAGCGGCCAGGCCTCCGAGATCCAGGGCTTTCAGTTGGATGTCTGCTTCGGTCCGCGGGGCTGCCCCAACCGCACCCTGCCGGTTGACGACCTTCAGCGCCGCATCGCGGCGCTCCTCGAGGAGGCCGACCTGCTGAGTTTCCTCAAGCGCCACGTGGCCGGGCCGCTGAAGTTCCACCACGAATTCCGCGTCAGCCTGGCCGAATGCCCCAACGCCTGCTCCCAGCCCCAGATTAAAGACATCGGAATTATCGCCGCCTGCACACCACGGGTGGCCGCGGCGGAATGCTCGCACTGCGGGGCCTGCGCGGCCGCCTGCCGCGACGCCGCCGTGACCGTGTGCGCGGATCGGTCGCAGCCGGTGATCGACCATGACCGCTGCATGGCCTGCGGTCAATGTCTGGCGGTCTGCCCCAGCGGGAGCCTGGCGGCCGACCAGCAGGGGTTTCGGGTGCAGCTGGGGGGCAAACTGGGCCGCCATCCCCGCCTGGGAAGGGAGCTGCCCGGAATTTTCAGTGCTGACGAGGTGCTAATGATCGTGGCGGCCTGCCTGAAATTCTACAAGCAAAACAGCCGAAACGGGCGGCGCTTCGCCGAACTGCTGGACGACGCGGCCTTCGACCGCATGGCGGAGCGCTTTGCCAAAAACGGTTCGCGCCCTGCGCCCTGAACCTGCCGCCGGCGGCCGACTTTGCGCAAGTTTTTTATTGTACCCCCAAAAAAGAATCTGCTAATGTGGCCCCCGCCGTATGCACGGCCTGCCGAGTGTCCATCAACCAACCGCCGGAACAGGGGAAAAAATGAAAGTTCTCGTCAGCGACAATTTGGGTGAAGCCGGGATTCAGTTGTTTCGGGAAACGGGCGGTATCGAGGTCGACGTCAACGTCGGGCTCGCGCCCGAGGCCCTCAAGGAAATCATCGGGGATTACGACGCTCTGGTCATCCGCAGTGCCACCAAGGTGTCCGAGGAGCTGCTGACGGCCGCCACGCGTCTGAAGGTCATCGGTCGGGCCGGAATCGGGCTGGACAACGTGGACATCCCCGCGGCGACCAAACGCGGCATCGTGGTGATGAACACCCCCACCGGAAACGTCGTGACCACCGCCGAGCACGCCATCGCCATGATGCTGGCCCTTTCGCGCAATATCCCCCAGGCCACAGCCTCCCTGCGGGAGGGGCGCTGGGAGAAAAAGAAGCTTCAGGGGCGCGAGATCTTCAACAAGGTGCTGGGGGTGATCGGGTTCGGCAAAATCGGTTCGATTGTCGCGGACCGCGGCCGGGGGCTGAAAATGCGCGTGATCGTCCACGATCCCTTCGTGACGCCGGAGCAGATTGAAAAGGCCGGCTTCGAAAGCGTGACCCTCG
>JASFIY010000163.1:0-5712 GCA_050122415.1 Desulfobacteraceae bacterium | reverse complement strand
ACGACCGCTGCGAAAGCCACTGCCCGGACAAACCGGGTGGGAAGGTGCAGCCAGTAGAGTGATCCGAAAGTCAGAAGACCTGCCTTGCATATGCGTCACCGCCCTGCGGCAAGACGGGGCGACAGTGGCAGTCAAAAGGGTCAAGCGAGCTGGGTGCAGCCCTTCGTGTATTTATCACGAAGGGCTTTTTTTGTTCCCCGATGCCGGCGGGGGACTTTACCGGGGGAAGACGGTGGAGCTTCGGGGCAGAAGTGCCCGGCCTCACTCTCCGGGCCGGGTTTTCTCCGCCGTCTTTCCCTGGGCCCGGATTCCAGCAAGCGTCGTTTCTCTGCCGTTGGCGCACCCCCCGGCCGCAGGGCTGGCGCGGTGGCGCAACCCCAAACATTGGAGGACGAAATGGCCAAACTCTACACCACCGCACACCACCCCTTGGGCAGATCCAGTCAGCCGGTCTACACCATCAACGACGGGCAGTTCTATCGGACGGTTTTTCACCCTGCCGGGTGGTCCGCGTTGGCCGACTACGAACTGCGCCCGGACGGCAAACTCTACCGCGCATCCGGCCACCCGCTGGGTCCCGGCGAGGTGCCGGCTTACGAATTCCGCGGCGACTGCCGGCTCTACCGCACGGCCGACCACCCCCAGGGTGAAGGCGAAAGCGATCTGCCGGAGTACGAACTGTGCGACTGAGCGGTTGAAGCCCCCCCCGCCGGCACCCCTGGCGTCGCCCCCAGCCGGGTTGGGGTGCCGGCGGTCCCCATCACCCACGGTTGCCCCCAAAAAGAAAACGGGCGAACCCAGCGCTAAACCCTTGATCCCCCCTCTCGCTAGCGATAAGAACACCCAAGAGGCTTTCGGGCAACCAGGATTCGGAAGGAACGGGTTTCAGGTCGACCCGGCTGTAAAGCTTCTGTTCGGCTGATCCCAAAAAATCGATAAAAGCGGGGAGGAAATAAGATGGTTTTCAACGGCAAGGCCTACGATGAAATAATGGTGGACGACACCTTCGGCGATGCGCTGACGGTCACCGAAACCCACATCGTGCTGGCCGCCGGCATGTTCGGCGACTTCAACCCCCTGCACGTCAACCAGAGTTTCGGCGAAAATTCGCGCTTCGGCGGCCGGATCCTGCACGGGCCGTTTACCAGCGCCCTGATATCGGCCCCGGTGGGCGTCTTTTTCGCCGGCACCGCGATCGCCTACCTGGAGCACGCCTGCCGTTTCAAACTGCCGGTCAGGGCGGGCGACACCCTGACCACCACCTGGACGGTCACCGAAAAGATCGACAAACCCAAGATCGACGGCGGGATCGCCGTCATGACGGCCGTTTGCCACAACCAGCGGAAGGACCTGGTCGCCGAGGCCGAGGGCAAGATCATGCTGAAAAACCGCCGGGCCGTATAGGCTATGCCGGCCGTTTGGCGCTTGCGATCCCCCACCGAAACGGTTTAAACTGATATCGTCGGAGATCTTCACCCGGCGGCAGCGCCCCGGGGGGCGGTTTTACGGCCCAAATTCCACCGCAGCGTCGCCGGGCGAGAGCCCGCCGCTTCAAAAGCGCCGGCAACCCAGCGCCACAGGATAGAAAACCATGCCCAAAGCATGCAACCTCAGCAAGGGGCAGATCGTCCAGATCAACGATCACCCCTTCCAGGTGGTTCACATCG
Source organism: Desulfobacteraceae bacterium (assembly GCA_050122415.1). Taxonomy (GTDB): domain Bacteria; phylum Desulfobacterota; class Desulfobacteria; order Desulfobacterales; family JAABRJ01; genus JAABRJ01. The sequence goes on along the minus strand of JASFIY010000163.1, from coordinate 4,045 downwards.
ACGTCCAGACCCCGTCGGCGCGCGGCGCCAACACCCTCTACAAGGTCCGCCTGACGGGGGTCACCAGCGGCCAGAAGCTGGAGCAAACCTACAAGGGCAACGATTTCCTCGAAGAGATGGAACTGGAGCGCCGCCCGTGCAGCTACCTCTATCGCGACGGCGACTTTTTCACCTTCATGGACATGACATCCTTCGAGCAGCACACCCTGTCCGAGGAAAACCTGGAGGGCCAGAGCCAGTGGCTGATCGACGGCCTGGAGGGCATCATCGCCCTGCTGCTGGACGGCCGCCTGATCGCCATCGAACTGCCGGCGACCCTGGACCTTGCCATCGTTGAAACCGCGCCCGCCATCAAGGGGGCTTCAGCCACCAACCGCAACAAGCCCGCCACCCTCTCCAACGGCGTCACGGTGCTGGTGCCCGAATACCTGGCCGAAGGCGAAATGGTGCGGGTGAACACCCAGACCGCCAAGTTCATGTCGCGCGCCAAAGGCTGACCCGCCCGACGGGCTGGGCCCGCGCTGCGACATGGGGGGCGAACCCGAGCAGATGCCAACCCATGCGGCCGGCTTGCGGCCGCCCGAGGAGGTTCCCATGGCCCAAGAGGTGTTCGTCAGCCAGGAATCCGGGCAAAAGTTTCGCCTGCAAATCCCCGGTCTGGGTTACGCCCTGGAACTGCCCTATGTGCTCCTGGACGGGGACGAGCGCAGGGCAAAGATCGCGTCCCTCAACCTGATCGGTCAGATCCGTCTCAACCACGACCTGGGCCGCCTGCTGGCCGAACGGGTGCGGGCGGCGTTTTCGGACCTGGACGGCGTCGCCATTCTGACGGCGGTGGAAAAAGCCCTGCAGCTCACCCAGGTGGTGGCCCAAGAACTGGGCATCGAGGCCGTGGCCGTGGCTTACAACCGCGTCAAACCCCATATGGAAGCCGCCCGCCGGCCCATCATCCGGGTGGACATGGGATCCATCACCTCGGGCGACAAATGCCTGGTGCTCTACGAGCGCGACATCAACCTGCTGCTCTCCGCCCGCCGGGGGGTGATCCTGGTGGACGACGTGGTCAGCAGCGGCGGCACGGTCCTGGGGATGGTCAACCTGCTGGCGGAAATGGCCCGCCTCAAGCGTCTGGCGGCCCCGCCGCCGATTCTGGGCATTTTTTGCGTGGCCCGCGAGGGCCGCGACCTCCCGCCGCTGCCCTCGGCGCTGACCTGCCTGACCGCCCTGCCGCCGCCCGAGATCCAGCCGGCCCGACCCCGGGGAACGTGAGGCGCCGGCCGGGATGGGAAAGAAGGCCGCTGCCGTTGACCTGGCGTTGCTGCCGGGATCCCGACCCCGAAGCATTGGGGCAAGGCCCCGGAAAATACCCCATGGACCGCCGCACCTCCCGGCCGCTAAAAAAATCGGTCTATTCCGTTTTTTGGGGTTGTATTGGATTTCTAATGGATTATACTGGCTGTTTCACCCTACCGGTAACCGGTGGGGTGGTTTGTTTTCGGCCGGCAGGCCAGCGGCCGCAGGCGGCAGAACCGATCGGGGTGCGATCCCCTGCGACGCCATCCATTTTGAAAAAACGCTGCAACACCGAGGAGAAAACGAGATGACCGAACGTTCAACGATTACCCTATACAGCGGCGGCCATCGCGGCGCCGAGGCGGAATTCGGCCGGCAGGCCGAGAACTGGGGCCTCAACGAGGTCACCTTTTCCTTCGAGGGCCACCAGGCCGAACGGGAGCGGGGACTGCGCCTGCTGGGCCCGGATGAACTTAAAAAGGGCGACGTCAGCATGGAGATCGTATCCCTGCGGATGGGCCGCACCTATGCCCGTGCGGACAAAATCCGCAAGGTGATCCAGTCCATTTTCCACATGGTCAACAACGGCTTCCAGGTGATCGCCATCGGCTGGCTGCAGCCCGACGGCACCGTCAAGGGCGGCACCGGCTGGGGTGCGGAACTGGCCAAGCTCTTCAACCGCCCGCTGAGCGTCTACGACCAGGAGCGCAAGGCATGGTTCAGCTGGCGGGACAACCGCTGGGTGCCGGACACACCGGTGATCAGCGGCGCCTCCTTCGCAGGCACCGGCACCCGCAATCTGACCGAGGACGGCCGGGAGGCCATCAACGATCTTTTTAAACGCTCCTTCGGCCCGGCCAAGACCTGATGGCTGCAGGACAGGATCGGCCGTCACGGCCGGAAACGAAATAAAGCCCGATGACACCCGCTTCCCCCGCACCCGTCTGTCCGGTCTGCGGCGAACCGGTCAAGGCCGCCTGGACGTTCTGCCCGGCCTGTGAAACGCCGCTGGGCGGCCCGCTCTGCCCGACCTGCCGCCGGCCGGTCAAGGACAACTGGAAGCGCTGCCCGGAGTGCGGCGCGCGCCTGATGTGCCCAGCCTGCGGCCTGCGTCTGCCGCCGGGCCAGGACACCTGCCCCGCCTGCCGGGGCGGGGCCGCGGCCAGTGCCCCCGAACCGCCGCCGGCAGCCATCATCGAACCCTTTACGGAGATCGCCCTGGTGTACGTTCCCGGCGGCCGGTTTCGGATGGGCGACACCTTCGGCGACGGCATCGAAAACGAAACACCGCTGCACGCGGTCCAACTGGACCCCTTCTACATCGGCCGCACGCCGGTCACCCAGGCCCAGTGGCTGCGGGTGATGCCCGAAAACCCCAGCCGCTTCAGCGGCGACGGGCTTCCGGTGGAACAGGTGACCTGGGAGGATGCTGCGGCCTTCATCGAGAAGCTCAGGGGCTTGAATCCGGGCCGCCATCTCTTCGATCTGCCCTCCGAGGCCCAGTGGGAGTTTGCCGCCCGCAGCGGCGGACGCCATGAAAAGTATGCCGGCGGGCTCGCGATCGACCGGGTTGCCTGGTACGAGGGGAACAGCGGGGGCACCACCCACCCGGTGGGCGAAAAAGCCCCCAACGGCCTCGGGCTCTACGACATGAGCGGCAACGTCTGGGAGTGGTGCCGGGACGTTTTCCAGGACGAGGCCTACCCTTTGCACGCCCCGAAAAATCCACTCATTACGGGCAGGGGGGTGGAGGAGGACCGGGTGGTGCGCGGCGGCAGCTGGAACCTGGACGCCTGGAGCGCCCGCTGCGCGCGCCGCGGGAGCTGCCCCGCCTGTTTCTCCGGCCCCGCCGTGGGCTTCCGGCTGGTCATCAATTCCCATGCGGCCGACGCCGGGTGAGCAAGGGCCGCGGCAGAGCAGGGCTTGGGTCCAACCGTCATCCTTGACAGGCAGAGATTTTTCGGTTATTTAAGCCATTAAAAAAACAAGTTCTTTTTACCCACCTCGCTTTTTCCTCATAAAAATCTCAAGTTCCATCGTCTTCGTTTGTTCCCTGATTTTTTTTTGAGCCGAAGAGGCTTCAGCACCCAAAAGGACTTGGCCGCGCCACCGGGTGAAGCCCCCCTGGGGCATCATGCCAGGGGGAGCTTCACCCAACGGGCAGGAATCGTTTTTCAGCACATCGGCTAACGCAATTCCGACCGGATGCCCCCGAGGCCGGCACCCTTCATCCCCGGGGCGGATTGGCCGCATTTCCGGGGCCAACGACCGTTGAAAGGAGATTCGTAACCATGGAAGCAATCAAAACAGGTGATACGATCAGCGTCATTTACACCGGCAGACTCGAGGGCGGCGAGGTTTTCGATTCCAACGCCACAGGCGGCGCCCCGCTCAAGTTTACCGTGGGCGCCGGCCAGCTCATCAAGGGGTTTGACCAGGCGGTGCTCGGCATGCTGCCGGGAGATAAAAAGACGGTGACCATTCCGCCCGCAGAGGGTTACGGAGAGCACCAGGAGGATCACATCGTCAGCCTGCCCAAGGCCAAAGTGCCGGCAGAAATGAACCTTGAACTCGGCATGAAGGTGCAGCTTAGCAGCAGCACCGGGCACACCTTGCCCGCAGTGGTTGTGGAAATCGGCGACGACGCCGTCCGGCTGGACGCCAATCACCCCCTGGCCGGCAAAACCCTGGAGTTTGATATCGAGATCAAGGAAACCGGTTTGACACCGGATCCCCATCAGGGTTGCGACTG
>JASFIY010000162.1:0-5722 GCA_050122415.1 Desulfobacteraceae bacterium | reverse complement strand
AGGCCGATGCCTTTGTCTACGACCTGCCCTACTGCGTGGTGTTCATGGCCCAGCAGGGCGCCGGCAAACTGATCTTCCTCGACGAGCCGTTCACCTATGAACCGTTGGCCTGGGCCGTGCGCAAGGGGGATCCCGATTTTCTCAACTGGCTCGACAATTTTCTGCGCCAGATGAAAAACGACGGCCGCTACGAGCTGATCTACAACAAGTGGATCAAGAGCACCGACTGGATCAACAGCGTCCAGTGATCGGGCTTTCTGCGGCACTGCCAGCCAGACCGGCCCGCGAAGACCTCGCCGGCCGGCCTGGGTTTTTTGAGGGCCGCCGCTGCCGCCCGCCAGGGGCCGAATCGCCGTTGCAAGGGACCTTGCGGTTACGCCTATGAATTCTTCTTCAAGTTTGCGCCGCCCCGAAAAAGGCGCCGGTTACTACCTCTGGGTGGGGGTCTTCTTTTTGGGGCTCCTGGCGTTTTGCGGCTTTCTGTATTACGCCACCCTGAAAATCGACTACGTTTGGCGCTGGTACCGGATCCCGCAGTACTTTGTCTATGAGGACACCGTCGAAATCAAGAGCGACATCAGCGGCAGCGTCGCGGCGATCACCCAGGAGGGCGAAAACGCCCTGATTCGAATCCAGGAGACCGGCGGCGGGGAGGCCACCTTTCGTGTTCCGGCCAAGGGGGTCGCGGTGGCCGCCGGGGACATGATCTTCCCCGGCGACACGCTGAGCTCCTTCAAGCAATGGAAAGTCGGGATCCTCATGCAGGGCCTCTGGTTGACCCTCAAGGTCAGCGTGGTGGCCATCGTCTTCGGGATCCTGATCGGCATGGTGGCCGGCCTGGCCCGGGTTTCGGCCAACCCGGCCTTCAAGTGGTCCTCGATCGCCTACATCGAACTGATCCGGGGCTCTCCCCTGCTGGTCCAGATCTTCATCTGGTATTTCGTCCTGGGCACGTTGATCAACACCCTGCTGTCCCGACAAGGCCTGAGCCAGGTTCCGCCCCTGTGGTTCGGGGTGGCGGCCCTGGCCGGCTTCACCGGGGCCTATGTGGCGGAGATGGTGCGGGCCGGGATCCAGTCCATCCACCGCGGCCAGACCGAGGCCTCCCGCTCCCTGGGCATGACCTATGTCCAGTCCATGCGCCATGTCATTCTGCCCCAGGCCATGCGGCGCATCCTGCCGCCCCTGGCCGGCCAGTTCATCAGCCTGATCAAAGACTCCTCGCTGCTCGGCATCATCGCCATCCGGGAACTCACCAAGGCCACCCGGGAGGTGGTCACCACCAGCCTGCAGCCCTTCGAGCTCTGGTTCGTGTGCGCCCTCCTCTATCTGGTGTTGACCTTCACGCTGTCGATGCTGCTGCAGTACGTGGAGAGGAGGACACTGGTCCAGTGATCGCCGTACGCAATGTCTACAAAACATTTTATTCCCCCCACAAGATCCAGGCGCTGGTCAACGTCAGCAATGAAATCCAGCCCGGCGAAGTGGTCGTCGTGATCGGGCCCTCGGGCTCGGGCAAAAGCACCTTCCTGCGCTGCCTCAACCGCCTGGAGAGCGCCGACAGCGGCCACATCCTGATCGACGGGATCGACATCATGGATCCCAAGACCAACATCAACAGGGTGCGCGCCGAGGTGGGGATGGTCTTCCAGTCCTTCAACCTCTTCCCCCACAAATCGGTCCTGGCCAACATCACCCTGGCCCAACAGGTGGTGCGCAAACGCTCCAAAGCCGACGCCCACGAAAAAGCCATGGCCCTGCTGGCCAAGGTGGGGATCCAGGACAAGGCCGGGGTTTACCCCGACCAGCTCTCCGGCGGCCAGCAGCAGCGGGTGGCCATCGCCCGGGCCCTGGCGATGGACCCCAAGGTGATGCTTTTTGACGAACCCACCTCGGCCCTGGACCCCGAAATGATCGGCGAGGTCCTGGATGTGATGAAGAATCTGGCCCGCGAAGGCATGACCATGGTGGTGGTCACCCACGAAATGGGCTTTGCCCGCGAGGTCGCCGACCGGGTGATTTTCATGGACCACGGGGCGGTGGTGGAGGAAGGCACCCCGGAGCACTTTTTCACCAACCCCACCCACAGCCGCACCAAGCTTTTCCTGAGCCAGATCCTTTAACCGGCCGCCGGCGGGGGCGGCCGTCCCCGAACGGCTTTCCCCCGCCCTGGTCATCACCCCATATGTAGTGTGTGCGAGCATCAAAGAACACCCCAAGTTGTGCTTTTAACTTTACAAGCCCCCGCCGTACTGCTATGAAACCCCCATTTTAAACTCCGGGGCGTCCCCCATCGCCCTTGAAACACCCGAAATTGACGGTTCCGCAAAAAGTCCAAGCTCTGCCTTGCGCTGCATCTCGAAGTCGCTGCGGCGTACACAAGTACCTCTCACGCTGCTGAGATTTGCGCGCCGTATCTGGAACTTTTTGCGAAAACCTCTGGATTTTCACTTACCGGTTCATCAAAAAGGGCTTGGGGCTGGCCGCGCGGCCCATTGAAGGATGGCCCCGCGGTTTCCGCCCTCCGCCACCTCCCAGGAGAGCATCCGGCATGAAGCTCAAAAAGCTGGAGATCACCGGTTTCAAATCCTTCAGCGAAAAAGCCGTGATCCAATTTCCCCCGGGCATTTCGGCCATCGTGGGACCCAACGGCTGCGGTAAAAGCAACATCGTCGACGCGCTGCGCTGGGTGATGGGGGAACAGAGCCTTAAACAGCTGCGGGGCAAAACCAAGGAAGACATCATCTTCGCGGGGGCCAGCGGCAAACCCGGCATGAACCTGGCGGAGGTGTCGCTGACCCTGGTCAACGACAACGGCAGCGCCCCGGAGGAGCTCAAGGATTTCAGCGAAATCATGCTGACCCGTCGGCTCCACCGATCGGGGGAAAGCGTTTATCTGCTCAACAAGGCCCCCTGCCGGCTGAAGGACATCCACAATCTTTTCCTGGGAAGCGGCATGGGCGCCAAGTCCTACGCCGTCATCCAGCAGGGCAACATCGGCGCCATCACAGACGCCGGGCCCGATGAGCGGCGTATTTTCATCGAGGAAGCCGCCGGCGTCACCCGCTTCAAGAGCCGCAAAAACGAGGCCCTGGCCAAGGTCGAGGCCACCCGCCAGAACCTGCTGCGGCTGGCCGACATCATCACCGAGGTCCAACGGCAGACCAGCGGACTGCGGCGGCAGGCCAAAAAGGCCGCCCAGTACAAGACCCTCCAGCGCCGCATCCGCAGCCTGGACATCCGCCTGGCGCTCCAGCGCCACGACCGGATGGCCGAGGAGATCGCCAAAACCGACGCGCTGCTGGTGGAATTGAGGGATGCCGAACTGGCCCACGGGGCGCGGATCAAAAGGCTGGATGCCGAGCTGGAGGGCATCAAGCTCAAGCGCGGGCAGAAAAACCAGGAAATCGCGGATCAGAAAAACCGCAAGTTCGAAAGCCAGCGGGAAATCGACCGCATCGAGAACGATCTGGCGCACCTGCGCCAGGAGGTTGCGCGCCTGGGGAGCGAAACCGGTGAGCTTGAAAGCGCCCGCCGCGACCTGACGGGCAGAAACGAGACCCTCACGGCGGAGATCGGTCGGGAAGAGCGCGCGGCCGCCGCGGCCGAGGCCGAGATTGAAGGCGTGCAGGCCGCCGTCGGCCGGGCGCAGGCGGACGCCGATGGCACGAAACAGCAGCTGGCGGAGCTCAACCGGGAGCTGGAAACCGCCAAAGCCGCCCTGATGAAGGGGGTCGCCGAGGAGGCCCGCGCCAAAAACGTCTGCCAGAATGCCGCCAACAACCGCGAAAGCCTTCAACGCCGCCTGAAGCGCCTGGACGAGGAGGAGCTGGCGGCCGTCCGTGGCCTGGCCGAAACGGAAAAGGCCGAAGGCGCCATCGGGGACCAGCTGGCCGCCATGCGGGCGGAAATCGCGCAGATCGACCGCCAGGCCGGCGCCACCGAAGACCAGTTGAAACACCAAAGCCAGTCTCTGGGGGCCCAGGTCAAGGCCGTTTTGACCCTGGAAAACGAAAAAGGCCAGCTGCGATCGCACCACGCGGCGCTCAAGAAAATGGAGGACGAATTCGAAGGCTACCGCGACGGGGTGCGGGCCATCATGACCGGCGCCGCGGCATCCGATGGGCAACCGCCGCCGCAGGTGCTCGGCCTGGTGGCCGACATTCTGGAGGCCGAGGCCGCCTACCAGGCCGCGGTGGAGGCCGTCCTGGGTGATGCCCTGCAGCACATCCTGGTGCCCCGCCAGGAAGACGCGGCCGCACTGGCCGGCGTTCTCCGGGAAAAGGACGCCGGCCGCAGCGGCTTCATCCCGCTGGCCGGCATCCGGTCGTCAACTCCGGCAGACCCGCCGACGGGTGAGCGCCTGCTGGACCACGTCATCCCCCGCCCCGGGTTTGAAGCGGTCTGCAGCGCTCTCCTGGGCCACGTCGACGTCGCGCCCAGCCTGCCGGAGGCCGTGGCCCGCTGGAACGCCGGGGGACGCCGGCGGACCCTGGTGACCCCCGCCGCCGAGATGGTGACCGCCGAGGGCTTTCTGATCGGCGGCAGCCGGGACAAAGGTGCCGGCATCCTTGCCAAGAAGCGCGCAATACGCGACCTCGAAAGCCGCCTCGCGGCCCTCGAGGCCCGCCTCGACGAGGCCCGGGGGCGGCAAAAGGCCCTGGAGCAGGCGGTCCACGACCTGGAAACAGGGCTCCAGAAGCACCGCATGGCCCAAAAACAAGCCGCCCAGGAGGAGGTAGCGCTGGAAAAGGCCCACTACCGGGCCGCCGAGGCGGTCACACAGGCCCGCCGGCGGTTGGAAATCGCCCGGCTGGAGCAGGAACAGGTGACGGGCGAGGCCAGCGAGATCGAGGACCAGCTGGCCGGCTGCCGTCAGGCGCTGGAGCGCATCCAGGCCGAAGTCCGGGACACCCAGCAGACCGCGGCCCAAAAATCCCGGGAGATCGACGCCCTTTCAACCCGCATGGAAACCTTCAGCCAGGGAGTGCTGGATTTGAAATTGCGCCAGACCGCGCTCCAGGCAGGCCTCGAAAACAACCGTGCGACCCTCAAACGCCTGCGCACCTTCCGCGACGACGGGTTGAAGCAACTGGCGCAGCTGGCTGATGAGATCGCCGAAAAAGGGCGGAAGCGTCTGGCCGCCGGGGAAAAGATCGGCCAGCACGAAAAGCGGTTGACGGCTCTCAGCGACGCGTTGCGGCAGCTGGAGACCTCCCTTGAAACCAACGAGGCCAGCTACCGGTCCATGGACGTCCTCCTGAGGGAAACCGACCAGGCGATCGCCGCCATCCAGACCGAACGCGAGGCGACGCTTCAGAAACTGCGGCTGCTGGAGGTGGACCGCAGCCAGCAGGCGCTCCAGCGGGAAGCCCTGGAAAACCGGATTCTGGAAACCTACCAGCGCCCATTGGAAGACTTCCGCCGGCCCCCGGCCGGCCTGCTGCCCCCCGAGGAAAACGCCCCAGACGAGCGTCCGGCAGCCGAGATGGAGGCCGAACTGGCCGATTGCCGCAAACGACTCGCCGCTTTCGCCGACGTCAATCTGGGTGCGATCAGCGAGTTCGAAGCGCTTGAAAAGCGCCACGCCTTTCTGACCTCCCAGCAGGAAGACCTGGAACAGGCCTTGGGGGATCTTCAGAAGGTGATCCGCAAGATCAACCGCATCACCCAGGAGCGTTTCATTACGACCTTCAACCGGATCAACGAGAAGCTGGCCGAG
>JASFIY010000161.1:0-5745 GCA_050122415.1 Desulfobacteraceae bacterium | reverse complement strand
ACCAGCACCAGGCCCGCCGCCAGCAGCCAGGCGCCCACCAGCCGCGCCCCCCAGCCCGGCGGCATCACCCGCAGCAGCGCCAGGGCCGCCAGCAGGTTCAGCCAGACCAGGCGCGGAGCACCGGGTTCGTGATAGATCAGGATCATCGTCGCCAGGGCGAGCCCCCCCCAGCCCCAGCCGCGCAGCTTCAGAAAGGAGAGCGCCACGATCAGCACCAGGAAAAAGTCCAGCAGGGTCCAGCGCTGCAGCCAGGTGCCGCGGATCTGGTCGACGCCGGCCGCCCCCAGCAGCCGCCAGCCGGGCGGCAGGTTGAGGGTCGCGCGGACGCTCTGGAAGCCGTGGTCCCATCCCACGGCCCCGAAGCGGCCCCCGGGGGCCTCCAGCCGCGAGACCGCGGTCAGGTCCAACTGCCCGCGGCGCAGCGTGACGCCCGGATTCTGTTCGGGTCCCTGGGCCGTGATCAGGCGGTCCTCGCCATCCACCGTCACCCGCCCCAGCACCGCGGGCGGGTTCATCGCCAGATACCACTGACGGCGCAGGCTGCCGGTGATCCGGTCCTCGGCCGTCAGCCCCCGGCCGTCGAAGTCCAGCCACCAGGTGCGCACCAGATTCAGGCGGTCCGGGGCCGGCTCCGGGTCGCCGCGCCGGTTTTCGGTGATGGACAGCACCGTCCCCGGTTCGATGACGAAGGCCGGCAGCCGGTGCCATTCGACGGGCAGTTCGGTTTGCTTGGGATCGATCCCGCTGGCCCCCCCAAGGTCCACCAGACGCAGGTCGGGCTGCGCCTCAAAGGCCCAGATCTCGCGCCCGTAAACCCCGGCCAGGGGGCCGACGGCCGTTAGCGGGCCCTGGAGGCGGGCCTCCAGGCGCAGCTCCCATTGTCCCGGCCGCACCTGCACCAGCAGCCGGCCGTCCTCCCCAAAACGGGCCGGCAGGGGGCTTGAGATCGCCATCGGGACCGTCTGGGGCGGCAGCAGATCGGCCAGGGCGACCTCCCGCGAACGGCCGCCGACGTTCAATTTCAAGAGGGTCGTGAGCCGCATCGGGATATCATCCCGCAGCCGCCGCAGGAGTGTCACCCCGAGGTGATCCTCGCGCTCCGGCTGGTCTGCCTGGCGGGTCAACCACAGGCGCCCGTCGCGGTCCACCAGGGGAAAGGGCACCGGTTCTCCGGCGAGCGTCAGCCGCACCAATCCGACGGCCGGCGGAATCCGCAGGGTTTCGGGGCGCTCGCGCCACCGGAAGCGGCCGGAAACGGTATGGGTGCCGGCGGCAACCCAAACCGCCGGTCCGCCCTCGCGGGTCATCACCGGCAACGGTTTGCCGTCCACCGCCGCTGCCAGGGGCCACCGCGCCGAATCACCGGGAAGGGGCAGCCAGCCCTCGGCGAACAGGACCCAAGGCTGGCGAAACCGTCCCTCGGTCGCCAGCACCTCGATCTCCAGTGGACCGGGCCAGGCGCAGTACCGGGCGCTGCCGTCAAATGCCGGCGGACAGCCTTCGGCCTCCAGGCCGTGAAGCACCCACGGCACCCAGGGTTGCAGCGCCGGCGGCACCGCGATCCCGGCGGTTTTCGCGGCGGCCGGCAGCGCGGCCGCCGGCAGCAGACCGAGGGCAACCGCCAGCAGCCACAGCCAGAGGAACAGGCATTTGGACATCTTTCCTCCTTGGGTCGGTTGGCGTTTTCGATGGATGGGTTATCGGTCGCGGCGGGGTGTTGGTAAAACCCGGCCTTCTTTTCATATCAAAACCAGGCCCCAGCGTCGCCCGATTTTCCCCGGCAGTCTGAAAACGGGCGGCGTTTTCTGCAATTCGGCGCCTGTGCTGCACAGGGGTTTGACAGCTGCCGGCAAATGTGAAAAGAGCATCCCAATGGACAGAGCGCACCCCACAACCCGCCACCGGGTCTTTTTCGAGAGCGCCGCGCACATGACCGCCGTTTCCTCCCAAAGTGCGCATCTGGTGGTCACCTCGCCGCCCTACCCGATGATCGCCATGTGGGACGAGGTCTTTGCCGGCCAGGCGCCGCGGGTCGCGAAGGCGCTGGCGCGCGAGGACGGCCCGCTGGCCTTTGAAGAGATGCACCGGGTGCTGGACGCCGTGTGGGACGAGGTGGCGCGCATTCTGGCCCCCGGCGGCCTTGCCTGCATCAATATCGGGGATGCCGCGCGCAGCCTGGGCGGCATTTTCCGACTGTACCCCAATCACGCCCGGATCCTGGATGCCTTTCAGCGCAGGGGGCTGTCCGTACTGCCGGCCGTTGTGTGGCGCAAGCAGACCAACGCCCCCAACAAGTTCATGGGATCGGGGATGCTGCCGGCCGGCGCCTACGTAACCCTGGAGCACGAGTACATCCTGATCCTGCGCAAGGGGCCTCCGCGCCGGTTCGCCAGCGCCGTCGAAAAGCAGGCGCGGCGCCAAAGCGCCTTTTTCTGGGAGGAGCGCAACAGCTGGTTTTCCGACGTCTGGTTCGACCTCAAGGGCGCCCGCCAGAAGCTGCCCAACGGCGAGAGCCGCATGCGCAGCGGCGCCTTCCCGCTGGAGCTGGCCCACCGTTTGGTGGCCATGTACTCGGTCCAGGGGGACACGGTGGTGGACCCCTTTGCGGGGACCGGCACCACCCTCCTGGCCGCCATGGCGTCGGCGCGCAACAGCATCGGCTACGAGCTCAACCCGGAATTCGCCGCCCTGATCCGTGCCCAGGCGGCCGAGATCCCCAAGACCGCCAACGCCCTGATCGCCCGGCGGCTGGCGGCCCACGAGGCCTTTGTGCGCGAACACAGCGCCCGCAAGGGCCCGGCCCGGCACACCAATCGTCGCTACGGCTTCCCGGTGGTGACCCGCCAAGAAATCGACCTGCAGCTGCATCCCCTGGAGAGGGTCGAAGCTTCCGCCGAGAATGTTTTTGTGGTCCATTACGGGGCTGCCCCCCGGGCCCCCGCGCACCAGACCACAGCTGCGGCACCCGCCGCCAGGGGGCGGGAAAGGATTCTGCCGGGGTTTGCTTGAGGTTTCCCGGGGCCGCGCCGATCACACGGAGAAACAAGATGCGCAAAAAGGTGCTCGTTCCCATAGCCGATGGCGTGGAGGAGATCGAAGCGGTCTGCATCATCGACGTCCTGCGGCGCGCCGGGGCGGAAGTGACCGTGGCCGCCGTGGACAACATAGAGGTCACCGCTTCGCGCGGCGTCCGCCTGGTGGCCGATCGCACCCTGGAGAGCTGCGGCGGCGAGCGCTTCGACCTCATCGCCCTGCCCGGCGGGCTGCCGGGTGCCGAGCACCTGCGCGACTGCAGGCCGCTGATCGACCTGCTGCGGGAGCAGGCCCGCCGGAATCGGCTATACGCCGCCATCTGCGCCGCTCCGGCGGTGGTGCTGCAGTATCACGGGCTGCTGGAGGGACGCCGGGCCACCTGCCACCCGGCCCTGGCCGAACGGCTGGAGCCCGCAGGGCGGACCGGGGCGCGCGTGGTCGTGGACGGCAACTGCATCACCAGTCAAGGGCCGGGAACCGCCCTGGAGTTTGCCTTGGAGCTGGCGGCGCGGCTGTTCGGGCCCGAGCGGGCCGAGGCCGTCGCCGGCCCGATGCTGGCCCGCAGGTAGCCCCTGTGGGCCCCCAGAGGACTATGACCCCCGAAGAGCGACTGACGGTCATTCAGCGCTACATCGCCAAAATGCCGCCCCTGCCGGCGACGGTCACCAAGGTGATGGCGATCTGCAACGACCCCAACGCCACCCCGGCCGATCTCAACAAAATCATCAGCCTCGACCCGGTTCTGATGGGCAAAGTCCTGCGGCTGATCAACTCGGCCTACTACGGCCTGGTGCAGGAGATCACCTCGCTGGTGCGGGCCATCATCATGCTGGGGATCAACACGGTCAAAAATCTGGTCCTCAGCACCGCCGTGCTCAGCACCCTGGGCAATCGCCGCAATTTTCAGGCCCTCAACATGGACGATTTCTGGCGCCACTCGCTCAGCGTCGGCGTGGCCTCCAAGCTCATCGCCCGCAAGCGGGGGGCGCCCCGCAACCGGCTGGAGGAATATTTCATCGCCGGCCTGCTCCACGATTTGGGCAAGATTCCGCTCAACAACCGCTTTTCCCAAGACTACCAGGAGGTCATCCACCGCTCCCGCAGCGAGGCCCTGCCCCTTCACGCGGCAGAAAAGGCCTTTTTCGGGATCGACCACGCCGATGTCGGCCGCCTGATCACCGACAACTGGCAGCTGGGTGCGGATATCAGCGACACGCTCTTTTTCCATCACGCCCCGGAGAGGGCCGGGGAGGCCAACAGCGAAATCATCCACTCGGTGGCGCTGGCCAATTATTATGTGAATGTCAAAGGCATCGGGTTTTCAGGCAACTGCTGCCCGCAGCGCGTCAGCGCCGAACATTTCAGCGGATTGGACCTCACCCTGGACTATCTGGAAAGCGTCGAGCAGGAGGTCAAATCCGAAATCGAGCGGGCCCTGGTGTTTCTGCGGGTGGCCGGCTGAGGGGCGGCCAGGGGGGAGATCGGCATGCAGGTGCATTTCTGGGGGGTGAGGGGGTCGGTGGCCAGCCCGGGCCGGGACACCGTGGTCTACGGCGGCAACACGGCCTGTCTGGAGCTGCGCCTGAACGGCAGCCCTCGGGTGATCATCATCGACGCCGGCTCCGGCATCCGCGGCCTGGGCGCGCATCTCATCCGCAGCTGCAGCGGCCCCATCGAGGCGGAAATCTTTTTGACCCACACCCACTGGGACCACATCATGGGGTTCCCCTTTTTCGATCCCATCTACCGGCCCAACACCCGTCTCAAGGTTTACGGGCCGATCACCTACGAAGAGGACACGCTGGATCGGATCGTGGGCGACCAGCTGAGCTACCGCTATTTTCCCGTGCGCCACAGCGAGCTGTCGGCCGCCATCAGCTATCATCAGCTGCGCGAGGAGGAGCTGCGTTTCAGCGACGGCCTGCGGATCAAAACCAAGTATCTCAACCACTCGCTGCTCTGCCTGGGCTACCGTTTCGAGCGCGACGGCAAGGTGCTCTGCACGGGCTACGATACCGAGCCGTTCCAGAACGTGTTCAGCGACGACCCCGCCTCCCCCGGCTACGACCCGGTGGTCTGGGAGGAAGGCGCGCGGGCGGTGGCGGATGCCAATGCGGCCCTGCTGGACTTTTTCCGCGGCGCGGACATCCTCATCCACGACGCCCAATACACGATGCGGGAGTACAGCAACGGCAAGAACGGCTGGGGGCACTCCCCGATGGAGCATGCCATCCAGACCGCCAGCGCGGCCGGGGTCAAAAAGGTAGTCCTCTTCCACCACGACCCGGACCGCCGCGACGATGAGCTGCAGGACCTGGAGAAGAGGTTCCGCGCCGCCCAGCCCTCGGGGGGGCCCGAAATCCTCGTGGCCCGCGAGGGCATGCTGCTGAGCGTCTGACCCCAGTGCCAATGCCAGCCCCGCTTTAAAGGACACTATCACCGGGTGTTGCCGGTCTCGAGGCCTTGTGAGAGGCTAAACCACAAATCCCGCAGGTGTAAAGTTTCTCCGATATCACAGTCGTTTCTCACGCGCTTGTGGTGGTCGGCGTTTTATGCCCCGTCATCCCGGGCCGAGCATCGCAGCGGCCGGCGATAAAGGCCCTGTGGCTGTTTGAGCGTAAGCGAATTCCACAGGGCCCGTCGGCTGCGAGAAGCGCAGGGCAGCCCGCAGGACCCCTGGATGCGGGCGGTTTCTTTTGGTTCGTTTTCTTT
>JASFIY010000160.1:0-5782 GCA_050122415.1 Desulfobacteraceae bacterium | reverse complement strand
GGCCGTAGAGCACCCCGGCCACGCCCCCCAGCGACCCCTGGTGGAAAAAGGACAGGAAGGCGCCGGTGGCGGCAAAAACCGCCATGATTTCGTGCATGTTGTGGGCCAGGTTGTGCAGGAAGGGCACCTTGTCGAGCTGGCGATTTTCCAGGATCAGCGGGATGTACTCGACGGTCAGCACGGCGAAATAGACCGAGAGACAGAAGGCCACCTCGGTGAGCATCGAGTGGACGTTGGCGTGCCAGAAGATGTACCAGCCGCGCAGCGGCTGGCCGATGTCGATGGCCAGGATCAAAAGCGCCGAACTGTAGCAGATAAAGCCGATCAGGACCGCATAGTTGATGATGTATTTCAGCTTGTCCTTGCCCACCACGTAGCGCAGGAAACCGGTGAAAAAGGCGCCGCCGCCCAGGGCGATGACCGCCAAGTCGGCCCAGATCCAGAGGGCAAAGCCGTAGGCATTGTTCATATTGGTCTGGTTCAGGCCCTTGATCCAGCAAAGCAGCATGGCAAAGATGCCCCACAGCAGGACAATGCTGACCAGGCCGATGCTCAGCAGAAATTTCCCCAGCGGTGCGCGTTTGACGCCTTCAGGAATTAATGCAGAATCCATTTGAATGTGCTCCTCATTTCCTGCGATTTGGGTGGCAGCGATCTCAGGGCCTTTGAAAGGCGCATCCCCCCGGGGGCGGAGGCCTCAGACCGGCTGCCGCGCGGCTTCAATGGTGGCCGGTGGCAACGGCGCCGGTTTTTTCGTGCTCCAGGTAGTTGTCGCCCGCCCGGCGAACCCATTCCCGGCTGGAAATGTAGTAGATTTTCGGGTTGGTACCCAACCGCTCCAGCAAACGGAACGCACGCGGGTCGTTTTTCAGCTCGTGGACTTTGTGTTTGGGGTTGTTGAGGTCGCCGAAGGTGATCGCATCCGCCGGGCAGGCCTGGGTGCAGGCCGTCTGATACTCCTCCTCCGCCAGTTCGCGCCGCCCCTCGGCATAGGCCTTGTCCATGGCCAGCTGGTAGCGATGAAAGCAGAAACTGCACTTTTCGACAACCCCCCGCATCCGCACCGAGACATGGGGGCTGAGATATTTTTCCATACCGTCGGGCCAGACCGGATCCCACCAGTTGAACAGGCGGACATGGTAGGGGCAGGCCGCCATGCAGTAGCGGCATCCGAAGCAGCGGGTGTAGATCTGGCTGACGATGCCGGTCTCCATGTCGTAGTCGGTGGCGGTGGCCGGGCAGACCGAAACGCAGGGAGAGTGGCCGTGGTGGCCTTCGCATTGCTGGCAGGGACGCGGCAGATAGCAGATTTCGGTTTCCGGGTAGGGTTTGCCGTTGTTTAACTTGTAAATCCGCAGCCAAGCGGTGCTGAGCAGCTTGTCGGTCTCATCTCGGCGAAAGGGGACGTTGTTTTCGGCCATGCAGGCGGCCATGCAGGCGCCACAGCCCGTGCATTTGTCCAGGTTGATGACCATGCCGTATTTTTTATGCTGCTTGTGCTCGTGGTCTTGTTTCATCACAACCTCGTATCCAGTTTAGGCCTTAGTCAACTTCGCCCGAACCCCCCAGGCCGCATCGAGACCGGATGCGGGGTCCGCAACCGGGCCGGCCAGCATGTTGTAGTTGACCCCCTTGCCGGCGATAAATTCATCGAAGGCCGTATGGCCCAGACCGGTGGGCATGGCGACGACACCGGGGCTTACACCCTCGAAGAGATTGACCCGAACGCGGGCGGCGCCCACGGGAGTTTTTAGCTCGGCCACCTGCCCCTGGGAGAGCCCCAATGAGCTGGCGGTTTGCGGATTGAGCTCCACCAGAACGTCGTCGCCCTTCAGCACGGTATCGTCCACGGTTTTGGTCATAAAAGGCGGATTCCCGATGGACCCGTTGGCCAGGCGCATGGAGTCGAAGGGCATCAACAGCAACGGGAAATCCTTCTCGTTGCCCTGCACTGGGATGGGCTCGGAAAGCGCCAGGCTGTTGATGGCCTCATTGGTGAACTCGAATTTCCCCGAAGCCGTTTCAAAGGCATGCGCCCAGTCGGCCGGCTGAAAGCCCGGAACCTCCCAGAAGCCGTCTCGATTGAGAGGGCCCCAGGCCCCCGCCAGGGTCATTTGCAGGCAGGCATCGTAGGTCGGCCAGGGAAATGCCCCGCCCACCGTCCCCCCCACGGCGCGCGCGATCTGGATGACGACATCACCGGTATGGCGGGTGTTGAACTGCGGGGCGACCACCGGCCGAGAAAGCCCGATGACCGGACGGGTCAGCCCCAGCGGGGTGGGCACGTCCTCGTAGCGTTCCAGATTGGTGTGGTTGGGTAGAATCAGATCGGCGTTGGCGGCGGTTTCGTCCATGAAAGAGGAAAAACTGACCACAAAGGGTACGGCGGCCACGGCTTTTTGCACCGCGGCGGCGTCCGCCATGCTGTAGCAGGGATTGGCACCGCTGACCAGCAGGGCCTTCAGCGGATACCCTTGGCCGGTGTTGACGGCCTCGATCAGCCGGTTGGGCAGGTATTTGGTATACAGGAATTCTTCGGTGCCGGCGCCGTCCAGGCGGTCTTGCTGCAGTCCGGCGACGGCCAGGGCGTCCATTTCGGCTTCGGCCCAGTCGATATACTCGATTTCGGGCATCGCCCAAACCCCGCCGGGGCGCTGCAGATTGCCCACCAGTGCGTTGAGGGCGTGCACCGCCATGAACTCCGCCAGACTGCCGGGGGTATCGCCCTGACCCCGGCCGCAGACCGCCAGGGGTTTGCGCGCCCGGGCGAAGGCCCGCGCCAGCTCCTCGATATCGGCAGCCGGCACTCCGGTGGCGGCGGCTACGACATCCGGGGCGCAGCCGGCGAGAACCTCCTTCTGCCAATCGTCGAACCCCTTGGTATGGTGTTTGATAAAATCTCGGTGGTAGAGTTTTTCACGCAGGATCACATGGGCCAAACCCATGGCCAGAGCCGCCTCGGTGCCCGGGTTGATCGGCACCCAGCGGTCCGCCTTGGCCGCCGTCGTGGACAGCCGCGACTCGATCTGCACCAGCTGGCCGTAGCCGCTGCGCCAGCGGCTGTTGGCCCGAAACATCCGCACCGTGACGCCCCAGCCCTCGAGGATGCCGCTGCCGAAGCTGAGCAGGTAGTCGGTGTTTTCGACGTCAAAGCCCGCCTGGGGGTTGCCCCCCTGCATGAGGCCCAGGGTCATCGCGTAGGTGTCATGGATGCTGGGCAGGGCAAAGAAATTGGGGGAGCCATAGACCGTTAACAAGCGGCTGAAGAGCTGGGGCAGCGTGCCGCGATCCGAGCCGCAGATGGCCGCCACGGTGTGGCTTTCGCCGTTTTCGCGCAGTTCGCCCAATTTTTGGGCGACTTCGGCCACCGCTTGGTCCCACGAAATCGGACGCCAGTGGCCGGCACCCCTCTCGCCGACCCGTTTCAGCGGTGTCTTGACCCGCGAGGGACCGTAGAGCAGCTGCAGACCCGAAACCCCCAGAATGCAGATGCCGCCGTCGTTGACCGGGTGTCCGGCCATCCCTTCGATCTTGACGGCGCGCTGGTCGATTTTGCGCACGGTGATTCCGCAGGCCGCCGGACACAGGGTGCAGGTGGAATGGACATGGGTCGCCTCACCACCGGGGGGGATGGGGGTCCAGGGCCAGTTCTGGGTCCAGATGGAAAGGTCGTCGGTGAGTTTCCAGGGCAACGGCGTAAGCGCCGTTCCGACGGTGCCGCCCGCTGTGAGCGCCAAGAAACTTCTTCTATCTATTTTCATAGATTATTCCTCTTCGTCCTGCCAAGCGATCTGTTGCCGAATTTGCCGCGAGCTGGCCCGCCGTTTTGAGGTTGGTTAGTTGTGGCACTTGAAGCACCCGCCGCGCAGGGTTTGAACGCTGTTTTGATTGACATTGTTGAGCCGGTGGCAATTGGCACAGTCGTTCATCTTCATCCGGTCCCAGGAATTCTCTTTGAAGCCGGCGATGCTCCGGCCCCAGATGTCGCGGCTGTAGCCCGTGATCCGGTTTTCCTCATAGACGCGACTGGTTTCCGATTCGCCGATATGCCCGTGGCAGGTGACGCAGTCCATGCCGCCCATCTTGACATGCGCCGCGTGGGAGAAAAAAACGCAGTCAGGCTGGCGCGAGTAGACCAGCCAGGGGACTTCGCGGCCTTTGGCGACGTACTCCTCGAAGAAAATCCGCTCGTCTTCGGTCTCCCCCTGGATGTCTTCGTGACACTCGATGCAATCGGCGTTTTTGGGAATCCCGGAAAAGCTGCCGTCTTCCCGGAAGTAGTGGCAGCTCTCGCAGCTGTTTTCGACCATCTCGACGTGTACCGCATGGTTGAAGTTGATCGGCTGATGCTTCTGGGAATAGAGCAGTTTGGGGAAAACAATCCAGCCGACGACGAGACTTCCCAAGAACCCGATAATGAAAAACAGGGTCACGACGCCGGCGACGCCGTCTCCCTGTTTTGAGTTTTCGTCTGATTCGGTTGGCGCGTGGGAAATGTCGTTTTCTGACTCGTTCGGGACCTCGTGCGATTTCTCATCGAATTCAGCCATGAAAACCCCATCATCATTATGGTTTATGGTAAAACTGGGCGCAGGAAAAAATTGGTACACCTGTACCCACAGAACTGTTTTTTGTCAAGCCAAATTGCGGGCTTCGTCAAACTCCCGGCAGGGGCGGTGAAAATGCCGGCAGCCGTTCCGCCGCAGGATTGGCGTGGAATTGATCGCCGCTGTCAGGATCTATGGGTCCGCAGCGCCCCCCTTTCCCAAGGCCGAACCGCGTCAGCCGGCAGCGGGGGACGATTTCACTGCCCCATGGCCCCGTAGGAGTGCAAACCGGGTAGAAAATTCACGCCGAAATAAGTGAATAAGACCGCCATAAACCCCACGATCGACAGGAAGGCCACCCGTTTGCCGCTCCAGCCGCGCATCATCCGGGCGTGAAGCAGGGTGGCATAGACAAACCAGGTGATCAGCGACCAGGTTTCCTTGGGGTCCCAGCCCCAGTAGCGCCCCCAGGCCGAGTTGGCCCATACCGCGCCGGTGATGATGCCCGCGGTGAGAAACACGAAGCCGAACAGGATCAACTGGTAGGTGAGTTCATCGAGGACTTCAGCGGCCGGAAAACGCGCAACCAGGTCTCCGCCACCGCCGGCCGCCCGCCGCTTGGCCAGATACATCGTGCTGACCCCGAAGGCCACGGCAAAGGCGGCATAGCCCAGAAAACAGGTGATCACGTGAGCGATCAACCAGTTGCTTTGAAGAGCCGGCACCAGCGGCTGGATGCGGTCAGTGACCACGGGGGAAAGCGAGGCATAGGCGATCGTCAGGAACACCAGCGGCAGCACAAACGCCCCGATCACCCGATTTTTGTAAAGGCCTTCCACCACGAGGTAAATGCCCGCGGTCACCACTGAAAAAAAGATCAGCGATTCGTAGAGGTTTGCAAGCGGGACATAGCCGAACCCCAACTGGTGGGACTCCCACCAGCGCAACAGGATGCCGCCCAGGTTGCCGGCAACACCGGCCACCACCAGGGCGCTGGCCAGCTTGCCGGGCAGCGTCCGCTTGAAGATCCAGGCGGCCAGATAAAGCGCCGCCGCCGCACCGTAGATAAAGGTCACAATTGAGAGAAGCAGAGAACTGTTCATGGTTTTTCCTCTGTACTGAATGCCGGCGCCAGAGGCCGACGGAATTTGGCTGAAGCGGATCTCTTTGAATCCTCGGAAGAAAATCGGCGGCAGCCGGGTGCCGGCGCCGCTGCAATCGGGGCTGCCGGCTCA
>JASFIY010000159.1:0-5784 GCA_050122415.1 Desulfobacteraceae bacterium | reverse complement strand
GAAGTTCACACGCTATCGGCCGCTGGCAGCGGGGCTTGCCCTGCTGCTGGTTTTGGCGGGCTGCGCCGGCACCTCGTCGGTGAGCACCAACACCTCGCCCGTCGAAACACTCGCGGTGACGCGCATTCTGGTGCTGCCCTTTCAGGACATGTACGAAATTTTCGGGACCAACATGAGCTACCGCTGCCCGCTGTGCGACAGCGTCTACGAAATCGAAACGGTCACCCCGGGGGCCGACGACTTTCTGACCGATGAGCTCATGAGCGCCCTGGCCGCCCGCGGCGATTTCGAGTTGATCCCGCCGGATGCCGCCGGGGGCGTGGTGCAGCAGCTGGTCTCGCCCGACGGCAGGCCCCTGCCGCCGCTGGCGCTGTTGCAGGATGTCGGCCGGGAGATGGATGCCGACGCCATCCTGCTGGGCCGGGTCTACCGCTTCGAGGAGCGCATCGGGACGGGGTTCTCGGCCCAGCAGCCGGCCTCGGTGACCTTCGACCTGCTCCTGATCCGCGTCGCCGACGGCCGCATCCTGTGGACCGGGCGTTTCGAGGAGACCCAGAAATCGCTCAGTGAAAACCTCTTCAACCTGGGCACCTTCGTCCGGCGCGGCGCCAGGTGGATCAGCGCCGAGGAGATGGCCCGCAGCGGCCTCGCGCAGATGCTGCAGACCTTCCCCAAGCCCTGAAAACCGGTCACAAACCGTCAAGGAGCGCCATGATCATCATTCCGGCTGTGGACCTCAAAAACGGCAAGTGCGTGCGCCTCCTGCAGGGGCGCATGGACCAGGAGACGGTTTTCTCGGACGACCCCGCCGGCATGGCCCTGCGCTGGGAGCGGGAGGGGGCCGAGATGCTGCACGTGGTCGACCTGGACGGGGCCATCGCCAAGAGCCCCCGCAACCTGGCGGCCATCCGCGAGATCCGCGGCCGGCTGCAGATCCCGATGGAGGTCGGCGGCGGGATCCGCACCCTGGACACCATCCGCCGGTACGTGCAGATGGGGGTCGACAAGGTGGTGATCGGCACCGAGGCGATCCGCAACCCGGACCTGGTCGAAGCCGCCTGCGAGGCCTTCCCGGGCCGGGTGGTGATCGGCATCGACGCCAAGAACGGGCGGGTGGCCATCGAGGGCTGGACCGAGACCACCGGCACCCTGGCCGTCGATCTGGCGCGGCGCTTCGAGGGCTGCGGGGTGGCGGCCATCAATTTCACCGACATCCAGCGCGACGGGATGCAGACCGGGGTCAACCTCGAGGCCACCCGCCGGTTGGCCGAAGCCCTCAGCATTCCCGTGGTGGCCTCCGGCGGGGTGTCCACCCTGGACGACATCCGGGCGCTCCTGCCCCTGGCCGATGCCGGGGTCACCGGCGTGATCGTCGGCCGGGCGCTTTACGCCGGCAGCCTGGATCTTCAGAGCGCCATCCGCCTGCTGCGGGGCGGCGAAAAGCCCTGAACGGCGGCTTGACAAAATGGCGCCCGAGCGTTATTCTACACTATTTCCCGAAAATCCTGACGGTATCCGAAGGCAATGACCCCTTGGCGCTTTCCGCATCGCGGCGTGTATCATCCCCCTGTCGATTCTTCCCGGGAAATGGCCCGGCTGCACCCGGACTGATCCCTTCCGGTTTTCCCCGGAGACCCATTTTACGGCCACGGAGGGATATTTTTTTGGCTGATTTCATCCCGGAAGAAAAAATTTCAGAGATCCGCAATGCCGCCGATATCGTCGAGATCATCTCCGAGGCCGTCGTCCTGAAAAAAACCGGCCGGAACTACGTCGGGCTGTGTCCGTTTCACGCCGAAAAAACCCCCTCGTTCAGCGTCAACCCGGAAAAGCGGATCTTCTACTGTTTCGGGTGTGCCACCGGCGGCAGCGTTTTCACCTTCCTGATGAAGCAGCAGGGCATGACCTTTCCCGAGGCGGTCAAAGCGGTGGCCCACCGCTGCGGCATCGAACTGCCCCGGCGCGAGATGACCCCCCAGGAGCGGCGCCGCGCCAGCGAGCGCGAGGTCCTGCTGGGGTTGAACCGCAAGGCCATGGGGTATTACAGCGGCGTTCTGAAGCACCCCGCCGCGGGCCGCAAGGCCCGGGCCTACCTCGAAAAGCGGGGGTTTGCGGCGGCGGTTGTCGATCGCTTCGAGCTGGGCTACGCACCGGAGGGCTGGGATTCCCTGATCCGCCACCTGCGGGCCGACCGCGACCGGCTGCAGCTGCTGGAGAAGGCCGGGCTGGTGATCCCCCGCAAAACCGGCAGCGGCCACTACGACCGCTTCCGCGACCGGATCATTTTCCCGATCCGCAACACCGCCCGCCAGGTGATCGCCTTCGGCGGCCGGGTGCTGGACGACGGGCTTCCCAAGTATTTGAATTCACCGGAAACCCCCATCTACACCAAGGGCCGCTCGCTCTACGGGATCGACCTGGCGCGCGAGCACTGCCGCAAGTCCGAATCGGTTTTCGTGGTGGAGGGCTATTTCGACCTCCTGGCCCTGCATCAGCACGGCGTTCAAAACGCCGTCGCCACCCTGGGCACGGCCCTGACCCCCGAGCATGTGCGCATCCTCAGGGGCTGCATCGGCGAGAACGGCACGGTGGTCCTGGTCTACGACTCGGACGCGGCCGGAGTCCAGGCGGCCCGGCGCAGCATCGCCGTTTTCGAACAGGGCTACGCCGATGCCCGCATCTGTGTGCTGCCGCCGGGCCATGACCCGGATTCCTTCATCTTCGAATTCGGCGCCGCGGCTTTTGCCCAGGCGGCCGCCGCGGCCCGGGGGATCCTGCCGTTTCTGATGGAAGCGGCGGTGGCGCGCCACGGTCTTTCGGTGGACGGCAAGGTTCAGATCGTCTCCGAACTGAGCGCGGCGATCGCCGCGATTCAGGACCCCATGGCCCGTGCGCTCTACATCAAGGACCTGGCCGAACGCCTCCAGGTGGATGAGGGCGCGATTCTGGAGCGGGTGCGCAGCCAGGCCGGCGCCACGGCGCCTCGGCGGGCGCTGGCCGCAGCCGGCGGCGCGCCGCAGGCGGGCGCGCAGCGGCCCGACCGCTTCGAGATGCAGGTGGTGATGATGATGCTGCAGTACCCGCCGATCCTGCCGGAAATCCGACAGCGGCGGATTTTGGACTATTTCGGCAACCAGACCCTGCGCAGGCTGGGGGACACGGCCCTGCGCTGGGAGAACGACCCGGACGGGTTCAACCGGGAGATCGACCGCACGGCCGACCCGGAGATCCAGCGGCTGGTGGCCGCCCTGGTCCTGGAGGAGACCCCCTGGGACCACCACGGCTGCCTGAAGCTGCTGGACCAGTTCGAGAACAGCCGCAAAGGCAAAGACCGCACGATTCTGGAACAGATCAAAGCCGCCGCGAAAAGGGGCGATCATGAGGTGTGGCTGAAACTTCTGCAGCAGAAACAGGCCCAGATCGAAAAATCGTAACATCCGTTCGCACCAGGAGACCATGCTGTATGGAAAACGACTCTGCCAAAAAGCGCCAACGTGCAGAAAAAATTGATAAAAATGTTTTAAGGGAACTGATTTCGAAGGGAAAGGAAGAGGGGTTTCTGACCTACGAGGAGCTCAACCAGGTCCTCCCCGAGGACATGCTC
Source organism: Desulfobacteraceae bacterium (assembly GCA_050122415.1). GTDB lineage: Bacteria > Desulfobacterota > Desulfobacteria > Desulfobacterales > JAABRJ01 > JAABRJ01. The sequence continues at coordinate 2,180 of JASFIY010000159.1, read as the reverse complement.
TCCAGCGACCAGATCGATGAAACCATCATGATGTTCGATGACCTGGACATCGAGATCGTCGATGAAAACAAGCAAAAGATCGGGGAGGTCGGGGCCAAGGGCAAGGAACGCAAAAGCGAATTGCAGCAGCAGGAGCGCGAAAACAAGGCAATGGCGGAGTTCGGCACGGTGACCGACCCGGTGAAGATGTACCTGCGCGAGATGGGGCTGGTGACCCTGCTGAGCCGCGAGGGCGAGATCGAAATCGCCAAGAAGATCGAAGCCGGCGAGCAGGAGGTCCTCAAGGGGCTGCTGGAGACCTCCATCGGCGTGGAAAGCATCCTGGGGCTGGGGGAACTCATCGAGGGTGGGAGCCTGCGGCCCAAGCACGTGCTGCGCGACCTGGACGAAGGCGACACCCAGATCGAGGAATCCGAACAGACCGACAACTTCATCGGCACCATCAACGCGATCCAGCAGATCGACCTGGAGAACAAGGCCTTCCGCGAAAGGCTCTTCACCGAAACGCTTCCCGCCGACGAGCAGCGGCGCCTGCGGCGCTGCATCGTCCGCCGCAACAACAAGATATTCCAGCTGATCAAAGACTGGCGTCTGGAAAGCGGCGTGGTGGACAAGATCGAGGAGCTGATCAAAAGCCAGATCGACTGGTTCGACAGCCAGAGCGTCGTGCTGCAGAAGGCCGCCGAGAGCGCGGGGGTGCCGCTTAAGGACCTGCGCAGCAACGTGGGCAGCCTGGAAGCGTTTGCCGCCTGGGCCCGGGCCACCAGCCCCCACGGCCCGGAGCAGCTCGCCGCGCACTACGAGGAAATCCAGACCCTGCTGGCGGCCGTGGGGGCCCGTGAGATGGCCATCAAAGCCAACAACCGGGCCCTCAAGCGGGCCATCGCCTGCGCCGAGGAGGGGCGCCAGCGGGCCAAATTCGCCAAGAGCGAACTGATCCGGGCCAACCTGCGGCTGGTGGTCAGCATCGCCAAGAAGTACACCAACCGCGGGCTGCAGTTTCTCGATCTCATCCAGGAAGGCAATATCGGGTTGATGAAGGCCGTGGACAAGTTCGAATACCGCCGCGGCTACAAGTTCAGCACCTACGCCACCTGGTGGATCCGGCAGGCCATCACCCGGGCGATCGCCGACCAGGCCCGCACCATCCGGATTCCGGTGCACATGATCGAAACCATCAACAAGCTGATCCGCACCTCACGCTACCTGGTTCAGGAACTGGGCCGCGAGCCCACCCCGGAGGAGATCGCCGAGAAGATGGAAATTCCCCTGGACAAGGTGCGCAAGGTCCTCAAGATCGCCCGCGAGCCGATCTCCCTGGAAACCCCCATCGGCGAGGAGGAGGACAGCCATTTGGGGGATTTCATCGAGGACAAGAAGTTCATGCTGCCCTCAGAGGCGGCCGTCAGCCTGAACCTGGCCGAGCAGACCCGCAAGGTGCTGGCGACCCTGACCCCCCGCGAGGAAAAGGTGCTGCGGATGCGCTTCGGCATCGGGGAAAAGGCGGACCACACCCTGGAGGAGGTCGGCAAGGACTTCGCCGTGACCCGCGAGCGCATCCGGCAGATCGAGGCCAAGGCCCTGCGCAAACTGCGCCACCCCACCCGCAGCCGAAAGCTCAAAAGCTTCCTGGAGATCTGAGGGTCTCGGCAATAAATAATTGCACATCTTGCTTGTCTTTTGGCCCGTCACCGGCGTTACATTCACCGGCACATATCCTGATATGCGCCGGCGAATGTGCCTGGGTGACGAACCAAAATCCGGCGCCATATTGTGAAATTATTTATTGCCGCGACCCTGACCCCTGGCGCCCTCCTGCGGGGGGCTTGACAAAAGCCGCCCCGGGGGGGTAGGAACCCCAAGTCGTCGATGTGGATATCCGGGCCCATAGCTCAGCTGGCAGAGCCACCGGCTCATAACCGGTCGGTCCCTGGTTCGATCCCAGGTGGGCCCACTCATCCAATCCAGATGAAAGCCGGCGGCGCGGTCGTGCCGACCGCGCTCGCCTTTTGACGCGCCTGCCGGGATTTTTCCTTCCCCTTTATTTCCGGTGTGCGCTACGAGTGCGATTCGACCGGTCACCCGCTCAAAGACGGCGGCGGCCGGCGCGCCGCTGCGAGAGGGGGGACGATGACGGTCTGCGTCGAGGACGTCTGCCAGGTGATGGAGGCCATCGCCCC
>JASFIY010000158.1:0-5796 GCA_050122415.1 Desulfobacteraceae bacterium | reverse complement strand
GATGGAAATAGGCCGTGGCATCGGCCGCGATGCGGTTGGAAGCACCCGCGATCATGCCGACAAAAATCTCGCACTCCGGGGTGGGCAGTCTGCCGGCGGCGGCCAGAACCACATTCCACAGGCCGTCGGGCAACTCCGTGAAGTTGAGCGACTTCCAGTAATTTCGCGCCCCCGGGGCCAGCAAGGGGTCGAAGGCCTGCTGCCACCGGGTGTAAGGCTGAAGGCCGATGTGCGCGCCCCAGGGATCGCCGAAACGACGCAAGGGGGCGATCAGCTCCCGGCCTTGGCGCGCATCGCCGGCGTAGAAGATCGCCAGCACAACGGCCTCACGACCGTGCACCGCCTGCGGGAGGAAGGGCAGCGGCGGCGCCTGGCGCAGGACCACCCAGACGCTGAGCTCTTCGGGTGCCGATGCCGCAAAGCTGCGGTATTCTCGGAGCAGCGCCGGGGCCTGGTCCATGGGAAAGACCATCAGGCCGGCCAGCACTTCGGGGCCCACCGGATAGAGACTGAACTCGAAGCGGCTGACGATACCGAAGTTGCCGCCGCCGCCGCGCAGCGCCCAGAACAGATCGGGGTTTTCACTTTGGCTGGCGCGCAGCCGCCGCCCGTCCGCGGTGACCACCTCGGCCGCCACCAGGTTGTCGATGGTCAGGCCGTACTTGCGCGTCAGCCAGCCGAAACCGCCACCCAGCGTGAGGCCGGCGATTCCGGTGGTCGAGTTGATGCCCACCGGTGTCGCCAGCCCGCGGGCCTGGGCGGCCCGGTCGAAATCCCCCAGGGTGGCGCCGGGTTCGACGAAGGCGCGGCGCCGGCCGGAATCGATCCGAACGGCCTTCATCGGCGAGAGATCGATCATCGCCCCGCCGTCGCACACCGCGCTGCCGGCGATGTTGTGTCCGCCGCCGCGCACGCTGATCTCCAAGCCCCGGTTGCGGGCCCAATCGATGGCGGGTGGAATGTCGCCGGCATGGGCGCAGCGCACGATGACCGCCGGCCGCCGGTCGATCATGGCGTTCCAGATTTGGCGGGCATCCTCATATCCAGGATCGGCGGGCTGCAGCACGCTTCCCGCCACCCGGGATCTCAAGTCGTCGATGGTACGATTCACTGGGGTTTTCATGGCACATTCTCCTCGCGGCGCCGAGGCGGGGCGTGTCGCCGCTACCGGCCCCGGCGCGTTATTGGCATTCCATCCGGATTCGAGACTTCGGGCAAATACGCCGACCGTGCGCCCACCCCGGACGAACGGTTTTGCCGCGGCTCAAATCTGATGAAGCGGTAAAAAGTCGAAATTCAGACGGTTTCGAAAAAAGCGCCAAGTTCAAGGCGCGCAAATCTCTAGTAGTGAGGCGTACTTACGGTACGCCGCAACGACTTCGAGGTGCAGCGCAACGCGGAAATTGGCCTTTTTGCGGAACCGTCAAATCTGATAGTCGAAGGCGGCGTCAGCCCCCCCGTCGAACTTGACGATCACCAGGGTGATGTCATCCTCTCGCAGCACCCCCAGGGAGTGATCCGCCAGATCCGCATAGACCTTGTCGATGATCGCTTCAGCCCCCAAAGCGGCATGCCTGCGGAGGACATCGCGAAACCGCTTGTGACCGTATGGCCGCTGCTGCTTGTCCCTGGCCTCCCAAAGACCGTCGGTGGCGATGGCCAGGATGCCTGCCGTCGCCGGCGGACCGGTTTCCTCGCGGTAAGTCCAATCGGGGGACACCCCCAGGGCCACCCCGGGGCCTCCCAGCTCCCGGAAGGCGCCGGACCGCGGGTCGAAGAACAGGGCGGGAGGATGACCGGCCCGGACCCAGCGCAGACGGCGGGTTTCCATGTCGATGCGCAGGTAGAAGAGCGTCATGAAGCGCCCGCTGTCCGACACGTCGCGCGCCAACTGACGGTTCAGGGCCGTGATCACCGCGGGGAGCGGGCGGCAGGCATCCGAGCCCACCTGAGCCCGCAGCAGGGCCCGGCTGGTGGCCATCAAGAGGGCCGCCTCGACGCCGTGGCCGCAGACGTCGCCGACGGCGATATCCAGGTGGGAAGCGGCGCAGCCCCGGGAGGGCAGATAGTCGAAATAGTCGCCCCCGATCTCCTCGCAGCTCAGGATCCGCCCGGCGAGGTCGATCCCCGTCAGAGGCGGGCTGCGCTTGGGGAGCAGGTTGCGTTGGACCTCCGCGGCCAACTGCAGCGAGCGTTTCTGGGGGGTGATGTCGCGGATGAAGTACATGAAACCGATGCCCCGGCCGTCGTCGTCCTGAAGCACGTCGCCGTTGATGCGCACCGGCAACGTGCGGCCGGATTTGGTCAGCAGTGTGCCCTCGATGGCCCGCAGCCGATAGGCCAGCGGGTCATCCTGGTTGGTCGCCAGGAATCGCCGGAAATCGTCACCGGCGAAACTCAGCGGCGAGCGGCCCAGAATGGCGGCGGGGGGATGGCCCACCATGCGGCAGAAAGCCTCGTTGACGTCCGCAATCCTGAACCCCTGATCCAGCAGGAGAAACCCCTGGCCCGTGGTTTCAACGATGCGGCGGTATTTCTGCTCGCTCTTGGCAAGCGCCGCCTCGGCCCTGACGCGCTGGAGTTCGGCCGAGGCCCGGTTGGCGAACACCTGGAAAATGGCAAAGGCGTTGTGCTCGCGGGGCATGGGGCGGCGGTCCAATACGGCCAGGTTTCCCAAGACGCGGCGTTTGTTGTCCAGCAGGGGTGCGCCCAGGTAGCTGACGGCCTTGAGATCGTGCAGGTCTGTATTGCCGGGGTAAAGATCCAGCACGTTTTCGGGGAAATGCACCAGCTCCCTACTGTCGACCACCGCCGCACAAGGGGTTCCGTCGATGTTCAGCCGAAAACCCTCCGCCAGCCGGCCGTTGACCCAGAAGGCGAGAGACCGCATCTGACGCGTCTCCTCCAGGTATTCGGTCACCCAGGCGCTGTAGGTCCCCAGGGCCTGGGACAGGTTTTCCACCAGGGCTTCAAAAAAGCGCGCGCCGGTGTGGGTCGCCGTCCCCTGCAGAATCGCGCGGATCGCCTGATTCTCGTCCCTGATGCGCAGGGGCGATCGGGTCCGCTCGGCCCGCGCGACCGCCGCCATTTCATTTTCGGTTGGGGAATTGATGAACATGCTATCACCCCTTCGGGCAAACGCCATCGTAGGTTCCAAGCCGGGGGCGCTTCAGGCCGCACCCATCGCCGCCGCGTGGTAAAGCGCCGTGGCCCCCACGACCAGCAAGGCCACGGCCCAGATCAGGTCGAAATTGACCCAGCTGCTGCGCAGGATCTTCAGCCCCAGTTTGCGATAGACCAACAGCGCCACCACCAGCATCACGGCCAGCATGGCAGCGGTGTGCAGCAAAACGGCCAGCAACATTCCGGCTCCCGCCGACAGCACCGCCGTCTGAGCGGCTGCCGTATGACCGACCTCCAGCAGCATCGGTGCCACCATCAAGCCGGCGCCGTGGGCCGCCGCCATCAGGAAGGACCACAGGAACAGATCCCCCATGCCGACCCGCATCCCGACCCAGCGGGGGTGCCTATAGTAGGTGAACAACTTGAAGACCGCAAAGGCCAGCAGCACAATGGCGGTCAGGAAGCGCAGCCGCGAGACGGGCAGCCATTGCCCGGCCGCCAGCACGAGACCGGCCACCAGCATGATGGAAACGGCGTGCCCGGTGGTTATCGGCAGCATGGAGCGCCAGATGGCCCCCTCGCTTTTCTGTTGCAGCCCCAGAGCCAGCGCAAAGAGCCAGCCCATGCCCGGGTTCAAGCCATGATAGGCGCCGAAGCCGATCATCAGGGCCCAGCCCGCAATGGGGTCAAGATGGGTAGCAGAATGAGTCAGTGGATGCATCTCCGCCCTCCAGTCGCACCTGGTGGGTGCGGGTTTCTCCGAAGTCCACGAAAAAGCCGGGGTCGATGGCGATGCCGCCGTCTTCCGCGGCGTTCACCTTGGCCATCCAGCCGGTCAGCAGGTCGGGATAGAACTGGTCGTCCACGCTGCTGTAGAGCGAGTTGGTGAAGTAAACCCGTCGGCCGTCCCGGCTGATCTCCACCATCTGCGGCCCTCCCAGGAGCGGCCCCTGGGCAAGGGGGTGCCCCGCGCGGCGGGTGATGCCCCCGATGTGGACCTTGCCCGTCAGGCGCGGCTGGAAGGGGTCGCTGACATCGTACTGGTGAAGCTCCCCGGTGCCCCAGCAGGACACATAGAGATAGCGGTCGTCCAGGGACAGGTCGATGTCGGTGACCAGCGGCGGAACCGCGCCGAAGCCTTTCAGGGGCGGCGGCAGCTGGTCCGGATCCGCCGGCTGGGCCGGGATTTCGATGACCTTGCGGGCGGCCCAGCGGCCCTGTTCGCGGTACCAGATCCAGATGGAGCTGCTGAGATTCTTCAAGCTGATCACGACCCCCGCAAAGCCGTAGGTCTTGGTGGGCTCGTGGGCCGGCCGCAGTTCGAAGGCGAGCTGATACTCCTCTCCCAGATCGATGGTCTGGATGTGCCGCCGCCGTCGCAGGTCCCAGAAGTGCAGGTTGCGGCCGTAGCGCCCCTTCAGAAGGTCTTCGAAGACCAGGCCGTTTTCGAACTGTCTGGGCACCCCCCACTCGCTGGTGATCATCGTGTCCTCGGTGATGTGCCACCAGAAGTCGTAGGCCAGCCGCTGGGGCCCGCGGTCGATTTCCCAGGGGCCGAGGACATCGAAGTTGAAATGGTCCAGCATGAAGATCCCGCCGGGGCCGCCGCCGCCGTTGTCCGCGCCGAGTGCGCTGACGTAGATGGCATCGGGGCCGCAGTGGATGGTGTGGGGCCGGCTGTAGCCCGAGCGCTTCAGCACCTCTTGCGGCGCGATGATTTTGGCGATGCTCGGCCGCCGGGGATCGGGCTTGGTGTCGACGATGTAGATCCGCGAGCTGCGCAAGCCCGGAACGATCAGGTAGCGGCGTTCCAGGTGGGGGTGCGGGGCGTAGGGGCAAAGCGCCGAGCTGCAGGCGTTCCAGCCGAAATGGTGCAGCTCGTCACCCGCATGGGGCATCTCGAGCTTGTGGACCACCCGGCCGTATTCGGGTGAATCCGGGTCCAGGTCCACCACGCACAGGGCGTCCGGTTGGCTGTTGCGCCCCGTGTTCAGGGTGGCCACATATCCCAGGCGCTCAGCCGGTGCTTTGCAGGCCATGCGCGGGGACGGGTAAAAGGTCTGATCCGGTTTGAGAAAGGTCATGGCGACACCTCCTGACGAAAATTATGCGGCCCGGGTCGAAGGGGCGCCCCGTGTGGGCTGGCGGCCCGGGGCACTGACGCCCTGGTCTGGTTATGGCGGCGCCGGACGATCCGCGACAGCCCCCGGCAGGCAACAGGTCAGATGCGTATCGGGCGAGAGGAGGGCAATTCTGGGTTCAACGGAAGACAGACGGCGCGAATAGGCGATGCTGCAGGTACTGGCGGGCTCCTTCCCGTGACGTTGTTGCCTATTCTCTCAAAGCAGTACCCGTGCCAGACACTTTGGCTGAAACCTGATTTTGGGATAGGTATCTGAAAATATGTGACCTGGAGAAGGGAAGCGCGGCTGGGGCCATTGCGGGCAACGGGAGAAAGCGCAACTATTGACGAATTTTGCGCTTATTGGCGCACCACATATGACGGGTGGCCCGGGCTTAGCGGGTCTTAAGCGCAGAGGGCGAGGACAGGGAGGGCTTGCATGCCGCAATGCTGAGGGTTCCAATCGATTCCGCCTGTTCCAGCGGCGGGCCCCAAGGGAGTGGTCACCCGCCGCCGCCGTCAATGAGTGTCAGCTTCGATTCAAGACCAAC
>JASFIY010000157.1:0-5801 GCA_050122415.1 Desulfobacteraceae bacterium | reverse complement strand
CATGCGGGTGAATTTGCGGCCCAGGGCGCGCGCCACGCTGCGTCCCAGACTGGTCTTGCCAACGCCCGGAGGACCGGCCAGACACAAAATAACGCCCAGGGCGGAGTTGCCTTCTGCCCCGCTATGGGCGCCTTCCCGAATTTTTACGAGACGCCTCACGGCGATATATTCGACCAGGCGCTCTTTAATCTCTTCCAGGCCATAGTGGTCCTCATCCAGGATGCGCCGTGCATCTGTAATGTCACCGCTGTCATTGCTAAGTTGCCCCCAAGGCAGATCGATCAGCCAGTCAAGGTAGGTCTTGATGATCGGATACTCGGCGGATTGGGGAGACATCTGCTGCATGCGTTCCAGTTCACGGACCGCTTCTTTGCGCGCTTCATCGGGCATGTCTGAACCCTCGATGCGCTCGGCGTAATCGTCAGACTCCGATGCGGGGCCGTCGGTTTCGCCCAGCTCCTTTTTTATGGCCTCAAGCTGTTGCCTCAAAAAATAGTTCCGTTGCGTTTTGCTCATTTTTTCTTGAACTTCGGACTTTATTTTTTTCCCAAGGCTCAGCATCTCTTTTTCGCGCGACAGATGTGAAAGAAGCACACGAATTTTCCGGGACACACTGTCGATCTCAAGTAAGTCCTGCCGCACCTCTGTGGTAAAGTTCATGTTAAATGTCGTAACGTATGCCAACTGTAGCGGATCGTTGATGCGCAAAATTGTCTCAGCGGCCTCTTTAGTGGAGTTAGGTGTCATTGCCAGCACCTCTAATACGGTGTCACGCAACTGGCGCTGCAGCACCTCCAACTCGATACCCGTTTCCACGATCTCCGGGGCGTTGAGCACGCTTGCTTTGAGGTGCGGGCCACCGGTTTGCCAGGTGGACACCTTGAACCTGCGGATTCCGTTCAACAAGGCGACCATGACACCCTCTTCATTTTTTTTGGCATGCAGAATCTTGGCGATGGTTCCCACCTCATAAAGTTGACCCGGCACAGGGTGTTCGACCTCCGGATCCTTGACCGTCAGCAGCCCAACTGCCCGATCCGCTTTCATGGCATCGTCGATTATCGATGTGGAGCTGAAGGAGATCATGAACGGCGTGCTCATCTGGGGAAATGCCACCATGCTGCGAACCGGCAAGATGGGTATGATGTCCTGCGCGTCGGTCTTGGCTTCAATTATGTCGTCTTCGTATTGGTCTTTGACCTCGTTTGTGTTGGTCTTCATGGCAACACCTCGATGTTTGGGAGGGTTCGATTTTTCCCTAAATTTTATTAAACAAATATTAAACATCTTATTGACATTGGCAATTCTTTTTTTTATCATATTTTTATGAACACAAAATCCACCTACACCATCAAGTACGTTGCCTCCAAAACAGGGCTGAAACCTTACCTGATTCGGAGTTGGGAAGCCCGTTACCAGGCAATTTGCCCGCAGCGATCCGACAACAATCGCCGGTGTTTTAATGACAACGATGTCAAGCGGTTGAGATTGCTCAAACAAGCGGTGGACGAGGGGCATTCCATCTCCACCGTCGCCAAAATGAGCAGCGATGAGCTCAGGCGTCTATTGGGGCGGGATATCGCTTTGGTCGATTCCGGCGACGCCGTCGCTGCCGGCACTGCATCCAATGGTCTGGTAGACGGAGCAATGGCTGGGCAATTCGTCGAACGCGCGCTTTCCCACACCATTCGGCTGAACCCGACAGGGTTGGAGCATGTGCTTAGCGAGGCGGCGGTTGACATGCCCCGACAATCCTTTCTGCAAATGGTGGTGTTGCCCCTCTTTGGAAGAATCGGTGAGCTCTGGCGCCTTGGAAAACTGAAGATTATCAACGAGCACATGGCAACGGTGGTTGCCCGCACAATCTTATGGGACATGCTGCGCAGCGTGGACCTGTCGGAGGCAGCCCCCAGAATCGTTGTTGCCACACCGGTTGGCCACTGGCATGAACTGGGCGCCTTGGCTTCGGCGCTGGCGGCGTCAGAATCGGGTTGGCGGGTTTATTATTTCGGCCCCAACCTTCCGGCCGAGGAGATCGCCTACGCGGCCAAGAAAATCAGAGTCAAGGCCTTGGCCCTGAGTCTCTGTCACTCGTTCAACGATCTCCGCCTGAGTGGTGAACTTAAAAAACTCCGTCGTCTGGTAGGCAGGCATTTGCCGATCTTTATTGGCGGGTCAGGATCCGACCCCGTTCGGCAAATAATTCAGCAAATCAACGGGATATCGGGCATCGATCTGGGTGGTTTCAGGGAAAGGCTCGAGGCGCTGGCCGAGGCGTGAACCGCATTTTTCTCTTTCGGCAGGTGAAAACGGCATGCCGATGACGACTGTCTTCACTTTGATCGGGGCGGGGAAACGGGGTTGAAAGGGCCGTCAGCGATTTGTGGGGCTGACGGCCGTTTGCCCTACTGGGCCGGTTACATGCCGTGGACTTCTTTGAATACGTTCCACTCATCGACGCTGATTTTACCATCACCGTCGGTGTCGATCATGTCAAAACCGGAGCGCCATTTTTTCAGGTTGGGCGAGATGAACTCATCAAATGACAACGCACCATCGCTGTCCTTGTCCAACTCTGTCATGTCCCAAACCATATTTGCATTGCCGTGGCCACCGTAATGCTGCCCGGCAAATGCGATTAACGGCAGCGTAAAGGCCGCCATCGTCAGTACTATTGCATATTTTCTAACATTCATATTAACCTCCCGGCTCACTTGTTGAGCATTATTGGGTAAAAGTTAAACTAAACCTAAACTCAAAAAGCCATCTGTCAATGGCGACCGAATAAATCGCGATGGCGAGCACATTCCCCGCCGATTGTCGAAGCACGGCGGAGAGCTCGCCAGCGGGGCCTCCGGGAGGGTTCAATTCTATAATCCAGGCTGCTTTCCGGTTTGAATCAGCAACCGGTCAATGCGCATCAGGGCCAGCCGGCAAACCAGGCCGTATCCAAGGGCCCAGACCGGCACGGTGAAGGTCAGCCGGGATCGATTCGGCCCAACGGATTCAACCCGATGGCCGGTGGCCGGCACACCAGCCACCCGCCAGTCCCAGAAATGTTCCGGTTCAAAAGATTCCACGACAAAGGGCACCCAAATGCCCATCGGTGTGCGTATGCGCCCCGAGGAACCGGCACGGAGGAAGCGTTCAGTGCAATCAACCGCCCGCACAGATGGCCCCCAATGGGGCCAGGTGTGCGTATCAGTGATCAACCGCCATATGCGGTCGAGTGGCACATTAAAACATTTGGTGTAGTTCAGGGTTGGAATCATTTTGTCAGGAGACTTGGACAGATGGCGGCGATGCGACATGGATCACCACCACCCGTCCCGGATGACCGGCGTTATAAAAAATGGCTTGCCTGAGCGGGCTGAAATTGCTCTAATGGTCATGGCAATTTGGGTCATGCCAATTTTGATGAACCAGTAAAAAGTCAAAATCCAGCCAGTTTCTAAAAAAGGTCAAGCTACGGCGCGCAAATCCCAGCGGCGTGAGGCGTACTTATGTGCGCCCCAGCGACTTCGAAATGCAGCGCAACGCGGAAATTGACCTTTTTACGAAACTGTCAATTTTTGCCGACGGCCCACCGGTTCACCAGACGATTCAAGTTTGACCGCTTCCTTTGCCCTTTTATCCCTGTCTGTTCAATCCAAGCGGTCAGCGGGTGTAAAAAGCGCTCGCGCGTCCAAGATCTATCGGTGTCGTGGCGGATGGCTCACAAATGGCCGGGTAAACATCAGCGTCGCCGAATTTCCATCATCGACCATGAACGGGTCGCCGCTACTTGCCGCTTCCATCACCTATCGGAATGGGTGCCCCTTAAAGACCAAGGCGCCTGGTAAACGGGTTGAAACCGAGACCAACCACAAGGAGGTGTTCGTGATCCATCAATTCGACACGGTGATCGTCGGCTCCGGCGGTGCCGGGCTTTATGCCGCACTGGAGGCCAGCCAGCAATCCAAAACGGCGGTTCTCTCCAAGCTTTACCCCATCCGCAGCCATACCGGCGCCGCCCAGGGTGGCATCAGCGCCGCATTGGGCAATGTGGAGGAGGACAAACCCGAATGGCACGCCTTCGACACGGTCAAGGGCGGCGACTACCTCGTTGACCAGCAGGCGGCCAAAATACTCACCGAAGAGGCTGTCCAGGCAGTCTACGATCTGGAAAACCGCGGCCTGCCATTTAACCGCACGCCTGAGGGACGCATCGACCAGCGCCGCTTCGGCGGGCACACGCGCAATTTTGGCGAGGGCCCGGTTTGCCGGGCCTGTTATGCGGCCGATCGCACGGGTCACATGATCCTGCAGACCCTCTACCAGCAGTGCATCAAAAACGAAGTGGCTTTTTTCGACGAGTTTCAGGTCGTGGATCTGCTCCTGGACGGGACCACCACCCAGGGTGTCGTGGCGGTGGAACTGGCCACCGGCGCGCTGCACGTTTTCGCCGCCAAGGCCGTCCTGTTCGCCACCGGCGGATTCGGACGCATTTTCAAGATCACCTCGAATGCCTACGCCAACACCGGTGACGGCCCCGCTGTATGCGCCCGACGCGGAATCCCTCTGGAAGACATGGAGTTCTATCAGTTCCACCCCACCGGCATCATGGGGCTGGGCATCCTGATATCCGAAGCCGTGCGCGGCGAAGGCGGCATCCTGCGCAATCGGGACGGGGAGCGCTTCATGCAGCGCTACTCGCCGACACTGCTGGATCTCGCCCCCCGGGACATCGTCGCCCGCTCCATACTGACCGAGATCCGCGCCGGCCAAGGGATCCGCGGGGATCGCAAGATCGACGACTACGTCCATCTGGACGCCACTCACCTGGGCAAAGCGGTCCTCGCCGGTAAACTGCCCGACATCACCGGATTCTGTAAGACTTACCTGGGCATCGATCCGGCCGAAACGCCCATCCCGGTGCTGCCCACGGCGCATTATGCCATGGGCGGCATCCCCACGGACGTGCACGGCCGGGTGATGTTGGACGGTGCCGGAACCATCGTCCACGGACTTTATGCGGCCGGGGAGTGTGCATGCGTTTCCGTGCACGGGGCCAACCGCCTGGGGACCAACAGCCTGCTCGACCTGGTCGTGTTCGGCCGGCGGGCCGGTAAGCACATCGGCGACTATGTGAAGCAAGCCGACATGCCCCAGCCCAACGCAACCGCCGCCGACGAGGCGCGTGCCTTTATCGGTCGCCTGACCGACGGCTCATCCGGACCCCACGGGGGACACATCACCGATGAGATGCAGACCACCATGATGGAAAAGGTGGGAATTTATCGCAACGAGAAGGGGATGCAGGCGGCCGTGGATGACATCCAGGCCCTGCGGCAGCGCTACCGGTCCGTGCGCGTGCAGGACACCGCCAAGCCGTTTAATACCGACCTGCTGGAAATCATCGAACTGGGCAACCTGCTGGATCTGTCGCTGCTGACCGCCGCGGCGGCCCTCGATCGCCGGGAAAGCCGCGGAGCCCATAGCAGAGAAGACTTCCCGGAAAGAGATGACGACAATTGGCTCAAGCACTCCCTAGCCTACCTGGAAGGCGATACGGTCAGGCTTGACTCCAAAGCGGTAGACACCAGCATATGGGAACCCAAGCCGCGCACTTATTGACGCCAAGGAGCCGATCATGAACATCATCCTCAACATCCAGCGATACAATCCCGACGTCGACGAGGCCCCCTACTTTCAGGAATACAAAGTGGATGTGGGTCCCAACCAGCGGCTGCTGGACGCTTTGATGCTGGTCAAACGCTTTCAGGACGGCAGCCTGGGGTTCCGCAAGAGCTGTGCCCACG
>JASFIY010000156.1:0-5820 GCA_050122415.1 Desulfobacteraceae bacterium | reverse complement strand
TGAAGTACAGCAGTACGCCGGCGTGCCCGAAGCCTTGCAGCTACAGCACCCTGTAAACGTTACCCCGCGGGGCCCTGGGACACATTGTCCATTTCAACCCCGTGAACGGTTACGCAAGGGCAATGACAGCGATGCGCCCACGGGGGAACCTGCAGGCGGGCTCAGCGCAAAATCGAAAAAAGCCGCAGCAGTTGATAGGTTTCGATCCCCAGAATGATCCCCCACAGCAGAATGCTGACCCCGGCCGCGGCGGCGGAAATGTCCTTGATGACCTTCACCTTGCGGCTTTCCTGGCTGGTGATGAAGTCGCAGAGGGCCTCGATGGCACTGTTGAACAACTCCGCCTGCAGCATCATGGCCGTCGCCGCCGCCAGGAGCAGAAAATCGACCCACTGTCGAAAAAAGAAGAAGACCGAAAGGACCGCCACCGAGAGGATCAGCTTGTAGGTGACGCTGAAGTCGTAGCGAATGGCGTACCGCAGGCCCGAGAGGACCACCCCGATCTTCCGCAGGGGATGAAAACCCGATTCGCCCGTGCCCAGAAATTTGTTTCTCAAAGAGGCCTCTCATTGCAGGGTCGACGCCGATCACCGGCGGGCCATGCGCTTCGGGTCCCGCTGGAATCGCCTCAGAGCCGCGGCGCGGACCACTTCAGCAACCAGTTCAAGGCCAGCACCCAGGCGACGCCAAGTATCGCCCCGGCGACGACGTCCGAGACGTAGTGAACCTGTAGCCAAACCCTTGAAATTCCAACCAATACAGCCGTTATGATCAGCGCCCCCCAGACCAGCACCCCGGCGGTGGTGGCGATATCCCGGCTGGCGGCCACGGCGCAGGCGAGGGCGAAGGCCACGGCCTGGGCGGTGTGAGCGCTGGGGAAGGAAAAATCCTGGGGCATGGCCACCAGGAGATCCTGTACCTCGGGACGCGGCCGGGCGAAAAGAAGCTTGAGCCCATGGGCCAGCACCAAAGCCCCCAGCAGCCCGCCGGAAACGAGCACGGCATCGGATCCTCTGCCGCGAAACCACAGGATGCCGGCGATGAGCACGACAAGGGGGAAGAGTACCCAGGCCGAGCCGGCCCAGGTCACGATTTTGAAAAACGAGTCCATCAAGGCCCTCCTTTCCCGGGGTCCAGAAAAAAATCGAGGCCAAAGAAGTCGCCGCAGGACGGCGTCGCCCCCACGAGCAGCCGCACCTCGCGCAGCAAGGCGAAATCCGGCGCTGCCGCTTTTCATGTGGCGCGCCACCCGCCCACGCCCGCACCGCATCGATTGAACGTGATCTCCCCCCGTAGCCTGCAACCCGGCGGGGCCTTCTTGACAAGGGCGGTTTGCGGGCTTACCCCTGATTGAAGTTGAAACGGGGTTGACTTTCCCCGATTCATTCCAGGTAAATCGCCACCCCACCAGCCCGAACAGCGACTCTCGTAAGGCTTGGGAACCTGCCCGGAACATTTCCCGCTCCCACCGGTCGGTGGGTCCCCTGCACTTAACCGCCGCGTGGACGAGCCCTGCTGGCCAGCGTCGAGGTGCCGTTCAGACGATCCCCGGTCCGCTTCCGCCCTGGATCCTTTTCCTGCCCCGGCCCAGCGTCGGAGACTGATTCGCAGCACGATGAGGTAACCATTTCTCGGGAGGTTTGCCGAAGAATCCCGGCACTGCCAGCGTTTGAAACACTCACCCCGCCGGCACCCCGCGGCGTCCAGGGTCACGGGCGCGCCGGGCCGCACCCTGCATGTTCACCACCATGCCGGGCCCGAAGCCGGGCCATCCGCCCCAGTCGCTGCGCGCTCGGCTGATTTTCGTTTTTGGCAAAATCACGGAGAAAGGGATCCCATGGCACATAAGATAATCGATTGGTTTTTTCAAGCCGGCGGCGGGGAAACCGGACCCGGCTTTCCTGCCGCAGGGCCGAAGGGCATTCGCCAGCGGAAGCCGCTGACCCATGCTAAACTCAAAAGGTGGAATCAATTCGGGACTTGAATTCAGCATCTCAGCGGCGGGGATCGCAGGTGTCGTCCGCCCCCTCGGGCGGTAGGGCGATGCCGCTGCTGGACGCGGCAACGCTTCCGCCGCCGATTGATTTCGACCTTGATGGGACATAAGGAGGATTCACATGAAAACGATTTCTCCACTTGGTATTTTGATCGTTCTTTTTTACTGCCTTGTGCCGGCTTTCGGAAACGCCGACTGTCCGGAATACACTTTCGTGAAAATTGCCGACAGCGCCACGCCCGTGCCGGGTGGCAGCGGCGGCAGCTTCGTTGGCAGCAGGCTGTCCCTGCCGGCCCTGAATTCCCTCATGGTCGCTTTCCGCGGTGACGGCGGGGGGGTGGACGGTGTCTTTGCCGGTGACGGCGCAACTCTCGAGGCTGTGGTCACTGCAGGTGAACCTGTGACCGGTGGCGGCAGCATCACGACCATTTTCAGTGATTTCGCCTTCGGGGAAGGGGTTCTCGACATCATTGCGTTAGCCTCAAACGGTCTGCGCGGAATCTACAGCGCCGACGCGACCGGATTGAACAAGATCGTTCAGTTCGGCGAACCCGCACCGCCGGGGGGCACTTTCTCGACCATCTTTTTCGTCAGCCGTCAAGGGGCGAACCTGGCGTTTCAGGCCAACATTACCGGTGGACCGGGAGTTGCCGGGGTGTTCACCAGAATTGCAGGTGCCACCGAACTGGTGGCCGACACGGCAACCCCGATGCCGGGGTCAGCGCCCATCGAATTCGGCAGCTTCAGCGACCCGGACATCAGTGGCCAGAACGTCGCCTTTCGGGGCGGGTTCGGCCCTCTCACGGGTGTTTATGCCCGCATCGACGGGGCTCTGACAAAGATCGCCGACACAAACGATTTTGTGCCCGGCGGGACCCAGTTGTTCACGAGTTTCTCAATTCCAGTGATCAACGGGCGCCAGGTTTTCTTCCGCGGGGTCGGCGACGGCAGCGGGATTTATGTCGGAGATGGCGGGGCGCTGGGCGTAATCGCCCAGACCGGCGACCCGGCTCCGGGCGGCAGCACCTTTTCCGGTTTTGGCCAGTTTGTTTCCGCCGACAGTGGAGAGCTGGCTTTCAGCGCCAGCGGCAGCGGCTTCAACGGCCTGTTCGTATCGGGGCCGACCGGAATTTGCCGGGTCATCGACACCGACACCCCGCTGGACGGCAAGGATGTGATCCAGCTCTTCATGGGAAGGGATGCATACGCGACGGGGAAACTGGGGTTTTTGGCTGTTTTTTCAGACGGCAGCCGGGGAATTTATTTGGCCAAAAAGCCGCGGATTGTCTCATTACCGAATACATTACCCGTTGGGGCGATTTTCCTTCTATTGGACGATTCCAAAGAGTGATGCAGGATGAAACCCGACATCACCGCGCGAGATGTCTGTTTTCTCCCAACACACCCATTTGAATCGATTCAGCCCTTTTAGCCGGGACCCATAATGCGCATGGGATCAGGATTTGGGGCTCAAGAATTGCTGGCGTCATCCGGGCCGAAAATGACATCCGGCACGATACCAAAGCGCTTGACAACCGCTCAGCGGCGCCGTTATGAAGGTCCCATGAACCGCGTCTTTCGCTACGTGCTTCTCTCCATCCTCCTGGCGTTCATCACCGGATGCGCGCGGCTGCCGGAATATGCCCGGCCGCGCTTGGTTCAGACGGCGGAGCCGGAAAAGGCGCTCGCATCGGCCTTCCCCTACCGGAGGCTCACCCCGGGTGATTTTCGCGCCGGCTCCTTGTCGGAAGACCAGCTGGCCCATGGCGACCGGATCAAAGCGCATGCGGCCGTCATGATGCGCGTGACACCCGATTCCAGATTTAAAATCACGAACGGGGATTTTTTCGGCCAGCGATATTTCTTCGGCAGGATTGAAGTTCTGGCCTTCGAAGCCGTCATGCTGCCCGACCGATCTTACTGGAGCCCCACCATCACGCCCGATATGCGCGGCTATGTGCTGCAGCACGAAGAAATCCACTTCGCGCTCACGGAAATTGAGGCTCGCCAGCTGACCCGGGACACCCAAAAATGGGCCTCGGAGGTTATGGTGATCCAGCCGTCGGTGCAGGCTGTGCGCACGGAATTGTTTCGGCAGGTCCAGGAGAAGATCAACGCCGCCATGGAGGTTAACCTGAAACGGCAAGCCAAATTCGATGCGGACACCTCCCTGTCCTTCAACCCCAGATGGCAGCAGTGGTGGTTCGAAACGGTGGAGAAGGAACTCGAGCAGACCCGCCGGGAACGATCCGATCCCAAGAAGGCGCCCTGAACCCCGTGCTCGCCGGATTCGGCGCCACCTTGCGGAATTATTCCCCGCCGCGAACCATACGCGCCCCGAAGCGCTGAGAACAGGCCCGCCGCCGCGCCCAAGGACAGCAAACTACCGGTCGCCATCCAGGAGGGGCATCCGTCCGGAGGAAAGGGCGGCGACAATCGCGCTTCTCACCCATTCGTAGGCCGACGCCGGCGCCGCCCCATCCGCGAGCGGCCCCTGGGCGCTGTCCAGAAAAGACATCTCGCCGTCCGCATTGCGGTCCACGAGGATCAGGGCCGGACGGTTCCCCCCCTCGTCGTGGACCACGACCTCCAGGGAAAGGCCATGCGATCGCCCTTCTTTGACGGTCACGCTGGTGCGGCCCAGCCGTGTCCGCAGATCGGCTTGGTACGCGCAAACCCCGTCGGGGCAGACCGGCAGGCCCTTGTCGTCAAGAGTGGCCACCTGGGTGAACGGTCTGATGATGCCAAAGAGGTTGCGGGCACTGTTGAGGATGATGACCGGGTCTCCGGGCCGGCAGATGTTGAAGAGCACCGCCATGTCCACGTTGTCCAGGGCGACGCACCCCTCGGTCCAGTCCCGCTCCACAGACTCCCCGAATTGCCGGTAGACCCCCCCGCCGTGGATGGCAATGGCGCAGCCCAGCCCCGTGTCGCAGGGCGCCGGCCGGGACCTGCGCAAAGCTTTGAGAATTCTCCCGTATTCCTCCACGGACACGATGCCCGCGGCCAAACCCCGCTGGGCATCGGCCAGATTTGGGAAGGAAAGCCCCAGGGTGCGGAAAAACCGGGTCCGGCCCTTCTTATAGGTGATGAAATAGAGGCCCTCGGGAGTCGCCAAATCGTTGTTGCGGCGCTTGTCCGAAAGGGGGTCGATGCCGAAGGAGGCGGGGAACCGGGCCGTCTGCCGGCCGTCTACAAAGAGGGTCAGTTTCTTGGCGGCCTTGTCGATGACGATGATTCTCTTGAACGGGTATGACGGTTCCGCAGCCGGCGCAGCGGGAACCCAAAAAGCAAGCAGCAAAACGAATAACAATTGACTTATAATTTTGAGAGGGTCTAACATAAAATTCTGAGGAGATAGGAGTAACCATCAACGGAAAGGAGGAGACACCATGCTGAAGAAAAGAATGCCCCGAAAACTGTCCATGACACTTTGTTTTGCAGCGCTTTTTCTCGTGGCCCTCGCGGGGTGCGCCAGTCTGAGCCAGGATGACCGGGCCCTGCTGGAAAGCACCCGACAGGCGGCCGAGGAGGCCAAGGCCGCGGCGGCCAGCGCCGAGGCGGCCAGCCAGAGGCTCGAGGAGATGGGTCTGCGCATCGAAAGGGCGGCGGGCAGCGCCGAGCAGTCGGCCACCAGGGCCGAGATGGCGTCCGAGCGCGCCGAGGCCGCGGCCCTGAAGGCCGAACGTATCTTCGACAAGTCCCTGAAAAAATAGCGCTACTCATTCCGGGGCCGTGCCACGGCCATAGGCACCCCGGTCTTCTCGTCCAGGGCCTTTAAAAGGGCCTCGCGGTCGACATCCAGGGGGCCTATGGCCATCTCG
>JASFIY010000155.1:0-5830 GCA_050122415.1 Desulfobacteraceae bacterium | reverse complement strand
CGCCCCGGTGGCGTCAGGCCGTTTTTTTTTCGGGACCGCGCCGAACCACAATCAGCGAGATGTCGTCAAACGGCTGGGCGTCGCCGATGTGGGCGTAAAGCTGGGCGCGCAGGCGCTCAACCAAGTCGGCGGCCGAGCGGCTCCCACCGGCCACCATATCCAGCAGCCGCTGCTTGCCGAACATCTCGCCCTCCGGCGAGTGGGCCTCGGTCACTCCGTCGGTGTAACCCACCAAGGCCTCACCGGGTGCCAGAATCGCCTCGCCCCGCTGAAAAGCCACCTGCGGCCACATCCCCACCGCCGGCCCGGTGGGTGAGAGAACCCGCTTGACGGCGCCCCCGGCGACGATCAGGGGGGGCTCGTGGCCGCCGTTGATGTAGGTCAGTTTTCCGGTGGGGGTCTCCAGCACGCCGAAGAAAAGGGTGGCGAACATCCCCAGATCGCTGTGGTTCTGGGCGATGTAGTCATTGGTGAGGCTCACCGCGCGAAGCATCTGGTTATGACAGGGGTTCGGGGCCTGGCCCGGCAGCGGGATCTCGGGCCTGGGCAGCCCCACACCCTCAAGGGCGCTCTGGCCGGAAAAAATCCGGATCAGGCTGCGGAAGAGCGCCATGAACAGGGCGGCTCCGACCCCCTTGTCGCAGACATCGGCGATCACCAGGCCGATGCGGCTTCCGGGCAGCTCGAAGACATCATAAAAATCCCCCGCCACCTGGCGGGCCGGCTCGAAAAAGGCGGCGATCTCCCACCCGGGGTTTTGCGGCAGCCGGCGGGGCAGAAAATTCCGCTGCATCTGGCGCCCCTGGTCCAGTTCCTTGCCCAGGGTTGCCGAGTAGGCTTCCACCTGCTGCAGGCTCTCCTTGAGGGCGGTTTCGGCATCCTTGCGTTTCTCGATGGCCTCGGAAATCTGTCCGTACATGCGGTTGAAGGCCGTGATCACCTCCCCCAGTTCATCCTGGCGGTGAACCGTGGCGGCATAGAAAGCCGGCGCCGGGGCATCCCGCACGATGGCCTCGCCGGCCGTGATCAGGTCCCGGCGCAGGTTGAGAATCGGGGTCACCACGATGGGGGCCAGCGCCACCCAGGCGCCTGCGGTCACAAAAAGCGAGATGATCACCACCAGCCCGGCAATCCGCAAAATATAGGCGTAAAGCTCGTGCTGAACCCAGGTTGCATCGTGGCGCAGGATCAGGATGCGTGAAGGCGACAGGTCGTCCAGCGGGCAGACCACATCATAGCGCCGGGGGTTGCGATGCGCGATGCCCGAAGGACCTCCGGTTTTCAGCACCCCGAAGTCCAGCTCGGGGGACTCCCCGAAACTGCCCACCGACACCCCGTCGGCCCTGTAAAGGGTGCCGCCCAAGACGAAGGGGTGGCTCTGCATCACCATCAGCCGCTGCAGCAGGGCCTCGTCGGCGATTGTCGACGGGGTGAAGGCCATCACCATCGAGACCTTGGCCGAGGAGATCTCCTTGAGCTGGTCCAGCAGCTCCCCCTTGCGTTTGTGCGCCGAGGGCACCAAAATGATGGCCTCAATCAAGATCACGCTGGCAAACACCCAGAACACGATCCGCCGCGACAATCGCGATGTGGGTAGTTTCCGCAGCGCTTTGAAGAAATGAAAATCGGCCATGGTCGTCCTCCTCCAAGGCCCCTTGCGCCGGCAGAAAACGCCATTCGTGCCGGGGCCAAAGCCGTTTGGTCCGCGCCCTCTATCAAAGCTGGGGAAATGATATGCACGAACCGGCAAAATCAAAGCGCCGCAGCGCGACCGCCGCCTTTGGGAGTGGTCAAAACGGGGTCAAGCTCGGCGGGGTTTTTCCGATAATAGCCTGTATGGAAATCTTGGTCCCACCCGCGGACATCAAGGTGTCCGCCAATCCGCAGGCTGTTCTGCTGACCGAGGCGCTGGGGACCGCCGTGGGCTTGGCGGCTTTCGACCCGATTGCGCGCACCGGCGGCATCCTCCACTTCCTGCTGCCGGACGCCAGCCTGAACCGCTCCCGAGCACAAAAGACCCCCGCCCTGTTTGCCGACACCGGCATCCCGGCCCTGCTGCAGGCGCTCATCGGCGCCGGGGGGCAAACCTCGCGGTTGCAGGTGACGGTGGCGGGGGGCGCTGGCGGCCTGGATCAGAGGGGGCCCTTCGACATCGGCCAGCGCAACCTCCTGGCCCTGCGCAGAATTCTGCAGGCAAACCAGATCCCCATCCAGCATGAAGAGGTCGGGGGCCAATTCTACCGCTGCCTGAGGCTGGACCTCCACAGCGGCCGGTGCCGGATTTCGATCCCGGGCCACGGGGAGATGACCCTATGATATCGGTCCAAAAACTGGTTCAGGCGATCGACCAGCTCAAACCGCTGCCCCGGGTTGTCAGCCGCCTGGTGAAAATTGCCGGCGACCCCCAGGCCTCGATGCGCGAGATCGCCGATATCATCACCCACGACCCCCTG
This sequence comes from Desulfobacteraceae bacterium, assembly GCA_050122415.1. GTDB lineage: Bacteria > Desulfobacterota > Desulfobacteria > Desulfobacterales > JAABRJ01 > JAABRJ01. Next base: position 3,377 of record JASFIY010000155.1, on the reverse strand, counting down.
ATCACGGCCGATCTGCTCAGGATGTGCAACTCGGCTTATTTCGGGATGCCGCGCAAAATCGAGTCGGTCCAGGAGGCCATCACCCTGCTGGGCCTGGAGAAAGTCGTCAATCTGGTCTTGATCAAGTGCTGCCGCGCCAATCTCGGCCGGGCCCAGCAAGGCTACGGCCACCAGGAGGGCGAGCTGTGGCGCCATGCGGTATCCACCGCGCTGATCGCGAGAGACCTGGCCGAAAGGCTGGCGGCCGAGGCCAGGCCGCGGGTTTTCACCGCCGCGCTGTTGAAGGATATCGGCAAGGTGATTCTGGACCGCTTTGTGGCGCAGGCCTTCGAGATGATCGACAACCTGGTTCAGACCCAGGGGATGAGCTTTAAAACCGCCGAAAAAAAGGTCATCGGCGTGGACCACGCCGAGCTGGGGGCCATCGTGGCCAAAAAATGGCAGTTCAGCGACAAGCTGGTGGCCATCATCCAGCACCACCACCTGGACTGTCCGGCGGCGCGCGACGACCTGGAGACCAACCTGGTCTACCTGGGCGATACGGTGGGCATGATGCTGGGTTTGGGCGGCGGCTCGGACGGCCTGGCCTACCATTTCTACGAAGACACCCTGATGCGGATGCAGATTACAAGCCAGGAGGTCCAGGAGATCATCATGGGCTTCAGCGAACACCAGACCAAAATCGATATCCTGCTGAAGATGGCCTGACTGCGGCCGGGTTTTGCACCCGTCACAGCGTTCTGACGCATGAAGCGGCGCTGTCCCGTTAGCATCCTTGACTAACCGGTAAGTCAAAAAATCAGCCGGTTCCAAAAAAAGTTCAGGCTACGGCGCGTAAAACCCAGCGGCGTGAGGCGCAGTGATCCACGCCGCAGCGATCCCGCGCGGCGCAAAGGTTGGTCTTTTTACGGAGCCGTCATTTTTGGACCGCCAAAAAACCAAAAACCAGACGGTTTCGAAAAAAGTTCAAGCTCAAGGCGCGCAAATCTCGGGGAGTGAGGCGTACCGTGGTACGCCGCAGCGACTTCGAGATGCAGCGCAACGCAGAGATTGGGCTTTTTGCGGAACCGTCATTTTTGGACCGCCAGGGCGGCCTCCATCAGGGCCTCGGCGAAGGTCGGGTGGCCGTGCACGGTGCGCGCGACGTCCTCGGCGGCGGCGCCCAGCTCCAGCGCCAGCACGGCCTCGGCGATCATGTCGGAGGCGCGCGGCCCGATGATATGCACCCCCAGGATGCGATCGGTCCTCTCGTGGGCGATCAGCTTGACCATCCCCTCGGTTTCGCCCATGCAGCGCGCGCGTCCGTTGCCGCCGAAGGGGTATGTCCCGATGCGGTGGGGAATGCGGCGCTCCTTGACTTGCTCCTGGGTAAGCCCCACCGATGCGACCTCGGGCCAGGTGTAGACGATGGCCGGTATGGCGTCGTAGTTGACCTCGGCGGACCGGCCGGCGATGATTTCGGCGACGGCCAGGCCCTCGGCCGAGGCCTTGTGGGCCAGCATCGGCCCCGCCACCAGATCCCCGATGGCGTAAACACCGGGCACCTTGGTGCGGTAGGCCGCATCCACCAGCACCCGGCCGGTCTTGGGATCGGTCTCCACCCCCGCCGCCGCGAGCCCCAGGCCGCGGGTCAGGGGCCGGCGGCCCACGGCCACCAGCAGCCGGTCGCAGGTGAGGGTTTCGGCCTTGTCGCCGGCCTCCAGGCTGACATGGACCCTCTTGCCTTTGACGCGGGCCGCGCTCACCCGGGTCTGCAACCGGAAAGAGAACCCCTGCCGGGTGAGCACCTGCTTGAGCTTGCGGCCGATCTGGCCGTCCAGCCCGGCGGCGATCTGCGGCAGCATTTCGATGACCGTGACCTTGGCGCCCAGTCGCTGCCAGACCGAGCCCAGCTCCAAGCCGATGTAACCCCCGCCGACAATGGCGAGGTGCTTGGGGACGGCATCGAAGGCCAGCGCCTCGGTGGAGCTGACCACCCGCTCGCCGTCGAAATCCAGGCCTGCAAGCGCGATCGGTTCGCTGCCGGTGGCCAGCAGAATGGCACCGGCCGAAAGGGTCTGCGACTCACCGCCGGCGGCGGGCGCCACCGCCACCTGGTCCGGCCCGCTCAGCCGGGCTTCACCGGCGACAATCCGGACCTTGTGGTTTTCCAGCAGCTTTTGCACGCTCTCGGTCAAGTCCCCGACAACCTTGTCCTTACGGGCCATCATGGCGGCAAGATCCAGCCCCACCCGCCCGGTCTGGACCCCGTGGGCACCCAGCTTTTCCTTGGCCAGATGGTAGAACTCGCTGCTGTCCAGCAGGGCCTTGCTGGGAATGCAGCCCACATTCAGGCAGACCCCTCCCAGACGCGGGTTTTTTTCGACGCAGGCAACCTGCAACCCCAAACGGGCCGCATGCACGGCGGCCACGTAGCCCCCGGGGCCGCTGCCGACCACCACCAAATCAAACCGACTCTTTTCCGCCATCGCTACACCTCCAGCATCATGCGTTCCGGGTTTTCGAGGCATTCCTTGATTCGCTTGAGGCAGCCGACGGCCCCCTGGCCATCGACCACGCGGTGGTCGTAGCTCAGGGCGACGTACATCATGGGCCGGATCACGATCTGGTCGTCCACCACCACCGGCCGCTTTTCGATTTTGTGCATCCCCAATATGCCGCTCTGGGGCGGGTTGAGAATCGGGGTGCTGAGCAGCGAACCATAGACGCCGCCGTTGCTGATGGTGAAGGTGCCACCCTCCAGATCGGCCAGTTCGAGACGGTTGTCGCGGATCTTGGTGACGTAATCGACGATGGCCTGCTCGATCTCGGCAAACCCCATCCCCTCGGCGTGGCGGATCACCGGCACCACCAGCCCGCGTTCGGAGCCGACGGCGATGCCGATGTGGCAGTAGTCATGGTAGAGGATCTCCTTGCCGTCGATGTAGGCGTTGATTTCGGGGTAGGCCTTGAGGGCGGCCACCGAGGCCTTGACGAAAAAGGACATGAACCCCAGCCCGACGCCATGCTTTTTCTGAAAATCGTCCTTGTAGCGCTTGCGCAGTGCCATGGCCCGGCTCATGTCGATCTCGTTGAAGGTGGTCAGCATGGCCGTGTTCTGCTTGGCTTCCAGCAGGCGCGCGGCGATCCGCTGGCGGATGGGGCTCATGGGCTTGCGCCGGATGCCGGCATCTTGGCCTGCGGCCCCCTCTGCTTTCCCGGGTGCCGGGGCGGCCGGGGCGGCCTCGGCCGCCTCCAGAAAAAGCAGCACATCCCCCTTGGTGATGCGACCGCCGGGACCGGTGCCGTCCACCTGGCCGAGGTCGACCTTTTTTTCCGCGGCCAAACGCCGCACCGAGGGCGGCAGGGTCTCCGGGGCCGCCGGGGCCGGGGTGTCA
>JASFIY010000154.1:0-5832 GCA_050122415.1 Desulfobacteraceae bacterium | reverse complement strand
CATTTTGGGGGACATCTTAGTCATCACCAGGCAGCTGCGAGACTGCCGGAAGGAGGCCAAATGACCGCAACCGTTGGGGTTTTGCTATCGGGCTGTGGGGTGTTTGACGGCACCGAAATTCACGAGGCGGTTTTGACCCTGTTGTTTCTGGACAGGGCCGGCGCCACCACCCGCTGCATGGCGCCGGACTCGCCGCAGATGCACGTCATCAACCACCTGACCCAGGAAGAAACCGATGAGCGTCGCAATGTCCTGGTGGAGTCGGCGCGCATCGCGCGGGGGGCGATCCAGGATGTGGCGACGGTCAAAGCCGCCGACCTCGATGCCCTGATCATTCCGGGCGGGTTTGGCGCCGCCAAAAATCTGAGCGATTTCGCGGTCAAGGGGCCGGCGGCCGAAGTGCATCCCGAAGTCCGCCGCCTGCTGCACGATATGGCCGCGGCCGGCAAACCCATCGGCGCGATCTGCATCGCGCCCGCCACCTTGACCCGCGCCTTGGCGGACCGGCACCCCGAGGTGACCATCGGCAGCGATGCGGCAACGGCTGCGGCCATCGAATCCATGGGCGGCCGCCACCAGGCCTGCACGGTGGACATGATCCGGGTGGACGAAAGCAACCGCCTGGTGACCACCCCGGCCTATATGCTGGGACCGGGCATCAAGGACGTGGCGGCGGGCATCGAAAAGCTGGTGAAACAGATCATGGCCATGATCCCCACCTGAAAGGATCCCGGCACCCCATCGGTTGCGGGGCGCCCGCCGGGGCGTCGGAGGCGATCCGGCGGCGGCCGCTGAGCGGTGGGCGGCGGTGGTTCGCGCTCAGAACCGCGGCCTTTGGCGCCGCTTTACCCGAGATCTGCCTGCAAGAACCCCCGCCGGCCGCAAGGCGACCTGATGGATCCAGGACTTCACATCTTCGTCAGCAACCGCCTGGAAGTTCTCGTGCGGCAACTTGCCCGGGAGATCAGCCGTCCGCCCGGCAGCACCGCCGCTGCGGTGCTTCGCCCCGAGACCATCGTCATTCAGAGCCGGGGGATGGAGCGCTGGCTGGCTCTCGAGCTGTCCCGGCACCTGGGAATCTGCGCCCACTGCGTTTTTCCGTTCCCCAATGCCTTCCTGCAGGAGCTTTTCAGCCGCCTGCTGCCCGACAAGCCCGCGGAAAGCCTTTTCGAGCGCGAGGCCATGGCCTTCGGGATCATGCAGCGTCTGCCGGAGTTTTCCAGCCGACCGGGGTGTGAACATTTGCGGCGCTACCTGGCCGAGGACCTCACCCAAATCAAGCGTTATCAACTGGCCGTTAAAATTGCCGACACCTTCGACCAGTACCTGGTATTTCGCCCGGATCTGATCTTCGCCTGGGAGGCGGGCCGCGACGACCACTGGCAGGCGGCTTTGTGGCGGGAACTCGCCGCCGGCCGGGAAGGTTGCCACCGCGCGGGGCTGCAGCGCCAGCTCTTGGAAAAAATCCGCCGCGCCGACGCCCCCGCCGCCGGAGAGCTGCCCGCGCGCGTGTCGGTTTTCGGCCTCTCCCACCTGCCGCCGGCCTATCTGGAGACTTTCGCCGCCCTGGGCGCTTTGATCCCGGTCAACCTTTTTTTGATGAACCCCTGCCGCGAGTTCTGGGCGGAGATTCGCTCTCCCCGCGAACAGGTGCGAATCACCCGGCGGAGCGCCGCCGAGCTGCCGCCGGAAGCCCTCTACCTGGAATCCGGCAATCGCCTCCTGGCCGCCATGGGGTCCATGGGGAGGGCTTTCTTTTCCCTGATCCAGACCTTCGAGGCCCACTGGCACGAGCATTTTCAGGCGCCACGGGGCGACAACCTGCTCGCCCGGGTTCAGGACGACATTCTCTCCCTGACCGAGGGCGGCCGGGCGGCCCAAAGCCGTCTCCAAGGCGCGCCGGACGGTTCCATCGAAATTCACGTCTGCCACAGCCCCATGCGCGAGGTCGAGGTCCTGCACGATAATCTTTTGAAACTGCTCGACGCCGACCAAACCCTTGGACCGGGCGACATCCTCGTGATGGCCCCCGACATCGAAGCCTATGCGCCGCTGGTGCAGGCGGTTTTCGACGGGCAGACCGATCCCGCCCTGCGAATCCCCTTCAGTATCGCCGACCGCAGCCTGCGGCGCGAAAGCCGGGTGGTCGACGGCTTCCTGGCCCTGCTGGATCTGACCGGCAGCCGTTTCGAAATCAACCGGGTCCTGGGGCTCCTGGCCTGCGAGCCCATCCGCCGGCGCTTCGGGCTGGAGGAGGCCGACCTGGCCCTGATCGGCCGCTGGGCGCGCGAGGCGGCCGTTCGCTGGGGACGTGACGCCCGGGACCGCACCCGCCACGGTCTGCCCCGAATCGCCGCCAACTCCTGGGAGGCCGGGCTGCAGAGGCTGCTGCTGGGCTACGCGCTGCCGGGAAGGGGTCGACGGCTGTTCCAGGAGATCCTGCCCTACGACCTGGTCGAGGGCAGCGCCGCCGGAGTCCTGGGCAGGTTCGTGGCTTTTGCCGAGACCCTCTTCGAAGTCGTCCAGCGACTTGAAGACCGCCGCAGCCTGAGCGCCTGGGCTGCCGAACTGGGGGAGGTCTTCGAGATTTTCTTCGCGCTGGACGACCCGCTGGCAATCGAAGCCCAGCAGTTGCGCTCGGCTTTCGCCGCGCTGGCCCGCCATGAAAGTGCAGCCGGATGCCGTGAGGCCCTGCCCCTGACGGTGGTGCGGGCCGCCCTGGAAGGCCAGGTGGACAGCACGGTTTTCGGCGGCGGGTTTATCGCCGGCGGGGTCACCTTCTGTGCCATGCTGCCCATGCGCAGTATTCCACTCAAAATCATCTGTCTCCTGGGGATGAACGCCGACGCCTTCCCCCGCGACAGCCGGCAGCCGGGCTTCGACTTGATGGCCCGCGAGCCCCGAGCCGGGGACCGTTGCCGACGGGACGACGACCGCTACCTTTTCCTGGAGGCCCTCCTGTCGGCCCGTCAAAAACTCATCATCAGCTACCTGGGGCAGAGTCTGCAGGACAACAGCCCCCAGCCGCCTTCGGTGCTGGTGGCCGAGCTTCAGGACTATCTGGACGATGTCTGCGGTGTTGCAAGCGGAGCGCTGGAAACCCGCCACCGCCTGCAGGCCTTTTCAGAAGACTACTTCAGGCCCGGTTCGGGCCTGTCCAGCTATTCCCGGGAGGACTTCGAAGCGGTGCGGATGCGGGCCCGGGCTGCCGTTCCGGCCCCCTTTTGGAATGAGCCCCTGCCGGCCGCCGACTTGAATGACGGCCGGCTGGCGCTCGCGGATCTCTGCGCTTTCTGGTCGCACCCCGCACGCTTTCTGCTGCAGCGCCGACTGGGGGTTTTTTTCGACCCCGACCCGGCGCTGCCCGAGGAGCGCGAACCTTTCGTTCTCAACGCCCTTGAAAAATACCTGATCCTTCAGGAGCTGATCCAGGACCGGCTGGCCGGGGGTCAACCCGGAGACCTGCTGAAGGCCCTCTCGGCAGCCGGCCGGCTGCCCCACGGCAACGTCGGCCGGGTGGCGTTCCACGAATTGCAGGCCGAAGCCGAGGTCTTTTGCCATCGCCTTCAGCAGGCCGGCAGCGGTAGGCCGCTGCCCCCCGCGACGGTGGTACTGGCGCTGGCGGGCGTGCACCTGCACGGTCAAATCGGCGAGATCTTCGAACGCGGCCAGGTGCGCCTGCGCTTCGGACGCATCAAGGCGCGCGACCTGATGGTCTCCTGGCTGCAGCACCTGCTGCTCTGCCACCCCCAGGTGGCCTTTGGCAATCGGGCGGGGCTTCTGGTGGGCCGGGACAGCGCCGTGCAATTTGGGGTGCCCGCGGCGGCCGAGGATCTTTTGCAAGAACTGCTGCAGCTCTTCTTCCAGGGAATTTCAGCGCCGCTGGCCTTTTTTCCGGAAACGGCCCTGGCCTACGCCCGGGCGCGCCTGGTCCGCGGCAAAAGCCATGCGGCTGCCGCTGAGGCCGCAGAGAGGGTGTGGCACGGCAACGATTTTTCACCCGGCGAGTCGGCCGACCCCTATCTGGAAAGGATTTTCGGGGATACGCGGCCGCTTGAGAGCGGTTTTTTCAAACTCGCGGAAACCGTTCTGGGTCCCTTGCTGGCCCATGCCCGGGAGGTGGCGCTGTAGATCGGCCGGCGGGGAGGGGAGGGGCGGCGGCCCCAAGAATGATGCGCGCCTATCGGCGTTTATTGCGGAAACCGGCCGTCACCCAGAGGATGCCCCAGAGGGCGGCCACCGGCAGCAGGCCGGCCAGGAGGAAAGCGCGCGGGCCGGTTTGCCAGGGCTCCAGGTAAACGGCGGCCCCCAGCGGCCAGAGCAGGGAGGCGCTCACCGCCAGGCGCATGCCGCCGGAAAGGCCGGCCAGGGGGCTGGACAACCGGCGGCGGACCGGGGCGGGCGGGCGACTACGGCCGCCCAGGCGCGGCAGCAGGAAAATCGCCCCGACGATCCCGGCAAGAACCAGAATTTCCTGAATTCCTGAAAACATCGTGGAATTTGACAGCCTGAATTGGGTGAAGCGGCACCCGCGCTCCGGCGCGTTGCGCTGAATGCGCGCCTTTTTCGAGGCTTCTAACACAGCCGCCCAAATTGCGCAAACCGGGCGTGTCAACTGCAAGCGGCCTTCGAAACGCCTTTTGGTGGAGACCTCCATGCAAGCTTTCGACCTGCTCCAGGCGCCGCTGAACGGTGTCAACCTGATCGAAGCCGGCGCCGGAACGGGGAAAACCTACGCCATCGCCGCCCTTTATCTGCGGCTGATTCTCGAACAGGGCCTTCTGCCCGAGGAAATCCTGGTGGTGACCTTCACCAAGGCCGCCACCGAGGAGCTGCAGAGCCGGATCCGGGCGCGGCTGCTGGAGGCCGAGGGCGGATTTGCGCGCGGTGGCAGCACGGACGGCCTGATCCAGGATCTGGTGGCGCGCACGTCCGATCCCGTGCAGGCCATGGGCCGTTTGCGCCAGGCGCTGCTGGGTTTCGATCGCGCCGCGATCTTCACCATCCACGGCTTCTGTCAGCGGGTCCTTTTGGAAAACGCCTTCGAAACCGGCAGCGGCTTCCAAACCGAGCTCAAAACCGACCCGCGCCCGCTGCTGCAGGAGGTCGCCGATGATTTCTGGCGGCGCCAGGTCTACGGGGCGCCGCCCGAATTCGTCGCCTATCTCCGCAGCCGGGCCGGTGGTCCGGCGTATTTCCTGGGGCTGCTGCAGCAGGTGAAGACCCCGGGGATCCGCATCATCCCCGAGGCGCCGGAAGCCGTCCTGGAAGCCCTGGCTCCCTATCGCCGGTCATTGACCGCCCTTCGGCGACAGTGGCCGCAAGTAAAAGAGGCGGTGGCGCGCCTGCTGTGCGATCCGGCCCTCAGCGGCACGGTCTACGGGAGCCTCAAGCCCCTAGCGGCGGAAGGTGCGTTAAGCCGCCGCGATCTTCAGATCGCGGCCCTCTGCCGGGAAATGGATCTTTTGGCCGCCCCCCAGGGGACCGGTTTTCCGCTCTTCGAAAAATTCCCGCTCTTCACCACCCCCAGGCTGACCGCAGCCGCCCGCAAAAACCAGGCTGCGCCCGATCACCCCTTCTTCGCCCTCTGCGCCGATGTCCAGGAGCAGGCGGCGGCCCTTGAAGAGGAGATGGGGCGCCAATTTCTGTTTCTGCGCCGGGAGATCTTCCGGTATGCCGAAACCGAGCTGAGCCGGCGCAAGCAGGTGCAGAACATCCAGTTTTTCGACGACCTGCTGACCACCGTCGCCCAAGCCCTCAGGTTGCCCGGGGGCGGCCGCTTGCTGGCCGATGCGGTGCGGACCAGGTTCAAGGCCGCCCTGGTGGACGAGT
>JASFIY010000153.1:0-5846 GCA_050122415.1 Desulfobacteraceae bacterium | reverse complement strand
GCCGAGCTGGACGCGTATCCATTTTTGGGGCTTGATTGACCCCGGCATCCACCGGCCAGCCCCTTCCGGCGAAGGGCAGGCGGGGCGCGCATCAGGCCCCGATCAGACATGCATTCGGCGGGGCATGCAGCGAGGTGCGTTCCCAGCCCTCCGGCGGCTTGGCCACCGGTTGGTTCCCAGCGCCCAGTACCCAGCGGCGGGCTGTGACCGTCATCGCTGCCGAAGTGCCCGCCCTCTGTGGAGACCCCCCCAAAAATCCCAGCACGGCACGGCGATCGGTATTATCATCCAGGGTAAGGAACGATCCGTGATATCGATGCGGGGGCATTCGGCCACTGTGCCGCCAGGCTCGGTCAAGCGCCCCGCCCCCGCCTTTACCCCCAGGAGGTGCCAGGATGAACATCCCGCTTCAGATTACTTCCCGCAACTTTGACCTGACCGATGCCATCCAAGACGCCATTCGCGAGCGCGCCGACAAACTCGAACGGATCTGCGATAGGATCATCCGCTGCGACGTGGTGGTGGAAATTCCGCATCAGCGGCAGCAAAAAGGGGTGCTCTACAACGTCAAGATCTCGATTTCGGTTCCCGGAAGCGAGATCGTGGTCAAAAAAGAGCCCCACGAAGATCTCTACGCCGCCATCAACCGGGCCTTTGAAAGCGCCGCCCGCCAGATCCAGAAATTCATCAGCCGGCAGCGCCAGGACGTGAAACACCACGAGCAGGGACCGTTTGCGGTGATCAGCCAAATCTTTCCCGAGGAGGGTTATGGGTTTCTGACCGCGGGCGACGGCAGGGAAATCTATTTTCACCAAAACAGCGTGGTGGGCGGCAGTTTCGACCAACTTGCGGCCGGCGAAAGGGTGCGCTTCGTGGAGTCCTTGGGGGAGAAGGGGCCCCAGGCCAGCACTGTCAAACCGGCCTGAAGCCCCCGGCAAGGGGCTGCTGAAACCCTGCGGGGTGCCGGGCGGCGCCCCTTCAAAACCACGGCTTTAACCAACTGGGAGGTAGGCGATGCATCCGGCCCGATTTTTCGACAAGTTGCGCGATGACAAGGTCAAGTGTCACCTCTGCGCCCACGAGTGCACCATCGATCCGGGTCGGCGGGGGATCTGCGGTGTCCGCGAAAACCGCGCCGGCACCCTTTACTCCCTGGTCTACGGCCGGGTCATCGCCAACAACGCCGACCCCATCGAAAAAAAACCGCTCTACCATTTCCTGCCCGGCACGCGCTCCTTCTCCATCGCCACGGTGGGGTGCAATTTCCGCTGTCAGCACTGCCAGAACTACGACATTTCGCAATACCCCCGGCGTCACGACGGCGAGGTCGCCGGCGAGCCCATAACGCCGGCCCAGGTGGTGGCGCGCGCCCAGGCCAGCGCTTCGGCCTCCATCGCCTACACCTACACCGAGCCGACGATCTTCGCCGAGTTCTGCTATGACGCGGCCCTGTTGGCCCGGGAAAAAGGCCTGCGCAACGTCTTCGTCTCCAATGGCTTTATGACCGAAGCCTCGGCCAGCGTGCTGGCGGAGGTTCTCGACGGCGACAACATCGACCTGAAAAGCTTTTCGGATGATTTCTACCGCAAGGTCTGCAAAGCCAGGCTCAAGCCGGTGCTGGAGACCATCGCCCGCATGAAGTCCCTGGGGGTATGGGTGGAGGTGACCACCCTGGTCATCCCGGGGCTGAACGACTCTGACGCCGAGCTGCGGGACATCGCCCAATTCCTGCTCGCCACAGGTCCGGAGATCCCTTGGCACGTGACCGCCTTTTACCCCACTTACAAGATGCGCGACCGGCCGCCCACCCCGCTGGAGACCCTGCGCCGCGCACGCCAGATCGGGATAGAAGCCGGACTGCGCCATGTCTACACCGGCAACATCCCCGGCGACCCCGGTGAAAACACCTACTGCCCCGCGTGCAGCGAGCAGCTCATCGTGCGCAGGGGGTTCGCCGTTCACCAAAACCGGCTCGTCGACGGCGCCTGCCCGTCGTGCGGCGCCGGCATTGCCGGCGTCTGGAGCTGACACCGGCGCAGCGACCGCCGCAGCCCCGGCCGGGGCGCGAACACCGCAGCCCCAGCGGGTTGCAGAAAGGCCCAAATGCCCAGCCCATCGCCCATTGGATCGAGTCCCATCGCCCTTTCGGAAGCCCGGACCCTCCCGGACCTGTTTCGCTGCCGGGTGCAGCGCAGTCCCGAGCAGCCCGCCTACCGCCAGTTCGACCCCGCGGCCTCGCGCTGGGTGGATGTCACCTGGGGGCAGGCCGGTGTGGCGGTCACCCGCTGGCGTCGGGCCCTGTCCCGGCAGGGGCTTAACCCGGGCGATCGCGTGGCCGTCCAGCTGCGCAACAGCGTCGAGTGGGTCTGTTTCGCCCAGGCGGCCCTGGCCCAGGGGCTGGTGGTGGCGCCGCTCTACACCAATGACAACCCCGAAAACGTGGCCTACGTGGTGGGTGACGCGGGCGCCCGGCTGCTGCTGGTCGGGGATCTGACCCAGTGGGCGGCCCTGTCGCCCCATCAGGGGCTCTTCCCGGCGCTTGAAGACGTGGTTTGCGTGGGGCCCGCGCCCCGCCAGGACGCCCACCGGCCCCGGGTGCACGACCTGTCGCGCTGGCTGCCGGAGTCGGCCGAGCCCCTGGAGGATCCGCCCATCGACCCGCATGGCCTCGCCCTGCTGGTCTATACCTCGGGGACCACCGGCCGCCCCAAGGGGGTCATGCTCTCCCACGACAACATCCTGTGGAACGCCCGGGCGATGTTCCAGGCGGTTCAGGTCTTGCCGGAGGATCTTTTCCTCTCCTTTCTGCCCCTTTCGCACATCTTTGAACTCACCGTCGGGTACTGTTTGCCCATGCTGGCCGGCAGCCGGATCGCCTATGCGCGCTCGGTGCGGCAGCTGGTGGAGGACCTGGAGGCGGTTCGGCCGACGATTCTGATCAGCGTGCCGCGCATCTATGAGCGGGCCTACGCCCGTATTCAGGAGCGGCTGACGCAGCGGGGCCGCCTGGCGCGCCTGCTGTTCGAACAGGCGGTGGCCATCGGTTGGCGCCGCTTCGAGGCCGCCCAGGGCCGCGGCCGACCGGTCACCGCCGGCGAACGCCTGTTGTGGGTACTTTTGAAGCCCCTGGTGGCCGACAAGGTTCTCGCCCGCCTGGGGGGGCGCCTGCGGCTGGCCGTCAGCGGGGCCGCCCCGCTGCAGCCGCACATCGCCCGCTGCTTCCTGGCCCTCGGGTTGACGCTGCTGGAGGGCTACGGCCTCACCGAAGCCGCCCCCACGGTCTGCGGCAACACGATTGAAAACAACCTCCCCGGGTCGGTGGGGCCGCCGCTGCCCGGGGTCGAGGTCCGGGTGACCCCCGCGGGTCAGCTCCTGGTGCGCAGCCCCGGTGTGATGTTGGGCTACTGGAACCGTCCCGAGGCCACCCACCGGGCGGTGGACAACGACGGCTGGCTGCACACCGGTGACCTCGCCGAGCTGCGTGACGGCAGGGTCTTCATCCGCGGCCGGATCGACGATGTGATCGTCATGTCCACCGGTGAAAAGGTGCCGGCAGTCGATCTGGAGAACGCCATCGTGGGGGATCCGCTGTTTGACCAGGCGCTGGCCCTCGGAGAGGGCAAACCTTTCCTGGTCGCCCTGCTGGTGCTAAACCCCGCGGCCTGGAGCGCTCTGGCCCGGGAGTTGGGGCTGGACCCCCAGGACCCCGCCGCCCTGTCGAGCCCCGCGGCCCTGGAAGCCGCCCGGGGGCGTGTCGCCCAAGCCTTGCGCGCTTTTCCGGTTTACGCCCGGGTGCCCGCCGTGCATCTCGCCCTGGTTCCCTGGTCCATCGAAAACCGCCTGCTCACCCCCACCTTGAAGCCGCGCCGGAAGGAAATCGCGCTGCGATTTGAAGACGTGGTGCGCACGCTCTATGCCGGCCATGCACTGCCGGATCGGCCCGAGGCTGCACCGCGAACCAAGGAGGTTCCATGACTGTCGGCAAAATCTGCAACCGGGAAGTGGTGATCACGACCCCCGAGGCCACCCTGATCGCGGTGGCCAAACTGATGCGGGAATATCACGTGGGCAATGTCGTCGTCGTTAAGGCCAGCGGCGCTGAAAAGGTGCCGGTGGGCATCATCACCGACCGCGATATCGTGCTGGCCATCGTCGCCAGCGAGGTCGATCTGGACGCCGTTCTCGCCGGTGATATCATGAGCCACGAACTGCTCACCGCCGGGGAAGACGAGAGCATCTGGGATGTCCTGCAACGGATGCGGTCCCACGGGGTGCGGCGCCTGCCGGTGGTCAACGCCCGCGGTGGGCTGGAGGGGATCCTCTCGGTCAATGATTTCCTGGAGTTGATCTCCGAGGAGCTCCTGGCCCTGGCCCAGGTGGCCACCCGCCAGCAGCAGCGGGAAAAGGAGATCCGCAAATAATGGGCGCGGGCGCCGGGTGTTGAGGATCGGCGGTTGAATTTGGCAGTGGGGCTTGCCCGCGCCCGTCCAGTCTGGTAATTTGGGGGCGGTTAGGGACACCCGCCAACCCATCCCGCCCGGCAGGCAGACCCCGGCCGGGACGTTGCGGGCCGCAGGTTCAAAAAGGATACGGGATCGGAGGGCCGAGACGTGGCAGACGATACGGTGGTGGTGTTCCGCACCTATCCCCTGGAAGTCGGGCAGAAAATCTACATCGCGGACGGCCCCCGCCACGGGGATTGGGAAGTCGTCGGCGTCGGCCGGCACAAGGTCAAGCTGCGCTGCCCCATTTCAAGGCGCGAATTTGAATGGGGCCGCTTCTGCTATTTCGCCGAGGTGGAAACCGGCGGGCCCTGGCCCCACCCCGACTGACGGCCGGCAGAATGCCCCGCCCACCGCGGGCGACCGGAGCCATCAGATGCACAAGGAAAAGGGCGTCATCGTGCCCCACGATCGGCTCAGCCCGGAGGCCCTGCAGGCACTGCTGGAGGAATCGGTGTCGCGCGAGGGCACCGATTCAGGCGACACCCGGCTGACCCTCGCCCAGAAAGTCGACCAGCTGCGGCGCCAACTGGCGCGCGGCGAGGCCGTGATTGTCTACGACCTGGCCGCAGAGAGCGCCAACATCGTCCTGCGGCGGGATCTGCCGCCCGCGCCGGCGGACGCGCCACCGCGATCTCCCGATCGACCGTAAATCCCCCTTTGCTTCCCTTCCGTCAATCTCTGGGAAACGACGCCCAGGCGATCCCGTAGAGCCCTATGGCCAGCATCACCACCAGGGTGAAGCCCAGATGGATGGCCAGGAGCGTCGCCAGCACGGCGCTCAGCACCGAGGCGCAGCCGTTGACGGCCCAGGCCCAGGGGATCAGGGCGGGCGCCGAGTCGCCGAGGCGACCCAGGGCCAGCGGAAAGGGCATGCCCATGGCGAAGGCCAGGGGCGCGATCAGGACGACGGCGATTGCGACCCGCAGCGCACCCGGCAGACCCATCAGCGGTTTGAAGACCGGGCCGAGGACCAGGAGGTAGGCGGTCCCCAGGACGGCGATGGCGGCGACGGACCAGGCGACGGCAGCCCGGGCGCGCCCGCCCTTTGCCAGGCGCTCGCAGAAGCCGCTGCCCAGACCGGCAAAGATCAGAAAGGCGCTCAGCACCGCGGCTGTGGCATACAGCGGGTGGCTCAAAAACAGGATGAATTTCTGAATGAAGGCGATTTCCATGAACAGAAAGGCCAGCCCCGTTGCCAGGAAATAGACCAGCACCCGCGGGCGGCTGAAGCCAGCGGCTTGGGGCGGCTCACGGCGATGCCGCAGGCCGATGGGGGCCAGGACCAGGATGAGGCTGACCAGCAGGGCCTGCAGCAGGGTGGCCACCAGCACGAGATAGCCC
>JASFIY010000152.1:0-5846 GCA_050122415.1 Desulfobacteraceae bacterium | reverse complement strand
CACACGTGCGCGGCACGTTTACAACATCGGTGTCGACCTGGGCATGCCCACCGGGGTGCTGTCCAAGCTGGGCGACAAGGTGTCCTGGCAGAATGCCGAGATGCTTGCGGTGCTGCTCTCCAAACACGGCGGGGTAAAAATCGGCCACGGCGACAACCTCGAACAGTTGACGATGTTCTGCCGGCTGGGTTACCTGCCCATCACCTACGGCATACCGCCTTACGGCTTTTTCGAGCACCCCGCCGAATTCGGCTCGATTCCGCCCCACCGCACGGATTGCGGCGCGTTTTTGCTGGCGGAAAACATCGGCGCGCGCTCCCTGATCTATCTGAAGGATGAGAAGGGCCTCTTTGACAGAGACCCCAAGAAGGTGGGTTCCGAGGAAAGGAAGAAGCTGAAATTTTATGATCGGATTTCAGCGGGTGAGCTGCTGGCGGCCGACCTGGACGACCTGATCATCGAAAGGCCCATCCTGGCGATGCTGCAGCGCGCCAAGTGCATCCAACAGCTTCAGATCATCGATGCCCTCCACAACCCCGGGGACATCCTCCGGGCGCTGGAAGGCGAGGCGGTGGGCACCATCATCACCAAAGGCTGACGGCGGTCGTGGACGCCGCCGGTCAGGCGCCGTCCACGACGGTTCATTGACCGCCGCCGTCCCGGCTGCCCTGACCGGCTTCCAGGTAGACCACCTGGGCGCCGGTCGCGGCCGAAATCTGGTCCAGCTCCTTTTTGCGGATGTGCTCGACGTAGAGTTTGATCTCGCCGCCGCTGACCCCGACCACGCGGAATCGCGGTTTCTTTTCCCCTTTTTCGATCTTGCGCCGCTTGCGCACAAAAATGGTTGCGCTCATGGGTGCCTCCTTTTAATTTGAAGTTGACCAACGCCCGCTAAATTTTTTGGAATATAGATCCTTTAAAGATATATGTCAATAAAATGAAAAAAGACGCCCCAAAAACACGCCGGCCGGGATCGGGCAAGCGGGAGCGCTACATCCAACCTTCCATTTTGATGGGGCTTTGCCGCAAGGCCTCCTACGGCTACGAATTGATCCACTCCCTGCAGGAATTCGGCTTCGTCAAGGGCGAGGCACCACCGGGGATGGTCTACCGCCACCTCCGGCAGTTGGAGGAGGATGGGTTGGTGGTTTCGGAGTGGATTACGGAGGGCGCCGGGCCCGCCAAGCGCATGTACCGGTTGACCCAGGAGGGGCGGGAGGTGCTGGCGCTCTGGGTGACGCACATGGCCGCCCAGGCCACCAGGCTGGATCAGTTCGTCCGCATTTACCGCGAGATGGAGCAGCCGCCGAAGAAAAACGCGGCGAGCTGAAACCGGCCGCGGCCCAGACCGTCACATCCGGGCGGCCGCTTTCTCGACCCGGTGCTCTCTCTTGGCGCCGATATTTTCCCACGCCCCCTGGCCGGCGCCGCGCACCAGCAGAACCGGTCGACCGCCCATCAGCCGCGGCCGCACCCAGCAATTGGTCAGCACCACATCGGCAGGACCCGGCACTGCGGCATCGCGATCCACCGAAACCACGGCGATCCGGTTGGCCTCCAGGTCCCTCACCCGGACCATGTGGGGATATTCCCGGAGAAACCCGAACTCGATGAACCGCCCGCACCAGCCGGCGGCGGTCAGCCCCACGGCCGCGGCGGCCCCGATGATGCCGTCGCCGCTGCCGCCATGGGCGGAGAGGTGGACACCGGCGGCGGCCGCCAGGGCCGTTTTCTGGTTCACCACCCGGCAGGTGCAGAGGCGCCCGAAATCCGCCAGTTCGGCAAGTCCGGTAGCCCCCGCTGCGGCCACGCACAACCCCGGGTCGCTGCCCTCCAGAAAGTTTGCGCCGATGTGGGCTGCGGCCCGCTCGATGATGCCCTTCAGGCCCCGGGGGTCTTCAAGCTCCAGCACCACGCAGGCGGAGCTGTTGTGAGAGGTGTACGGCACGCGCGCGTCCACCAGCAGCTGCTGGCGCACCACCCCCCACAGACGGCAGTCCGCCGGCAGCCGGTCTTCGAAACCGCGGGCCAGCTTACCGGTGCCGCGGTCCGCATCGATGGTGTCGGTGTCGTCGAAGCCCACATAAACCCGCATGGCGTCTCTCCCGTTTCGCTGCCACAAATGGTCATTCAGGGTCGGAAACAGAAGATCCAATTAGCCAATTACCTCCAAAAGATCAAGAACAACCTATCCGCCCGACGGACCGTCGATGGCGAAATCCACCGCCGCCTCGGCGTGGATCCGGGCGGTGTCGAAGAGCGGCGCGCCGGTGTCCGCCTGGGTGACCAGAAGCCCGATCTCGGTGCAGCCCAGGATGATGCCCTGTGCGCCGGCCTGCAGCAAATCGTCGATGATGCGCAGGTAGGCGGCCTTGGAGGCCGGCAGGATGCGCCCCCGGCAGAGTTCCTCAAAAATGACGGCATCCACCATCCGGCGGTCCGCCGCCGACGGCACCAGCACCTCCAGACCGTGCTTTTCCGCCAGCCGGCCGCGGTAGAAATCCTTTTCCATGGTAAAGCGCGTCCCCAGCAGCCCGATGCGCGTGAACCTCCGCGCCAGCACCCGCCCGGCGGTGGCGTCGGCGATGTGCAGCAGCGGAATGTCCACCGCGGCCTGGACGGCGTCCGCCATCAGATGCATGGTGTTGGTGCAGATCAGCAGCAGCTCGGCGCCGGCGCCCGCCACCGCCTGTGCGGCGGCGACCATCACGCGCGTGGCCGCCGCCCAGTCCCCCCGGCGCTGGAGGGCCTCGATTGCGGCGAAATCCACCGAAAAGAGGATGCAGGCTGCGGAGTGCAGCCCGCCCAGGCGTTCGCGGGTGCGGGTGTTGAGCACCCGGTAGTACTCGACCGATGACTCCCAGCTCATGCCGCCGATCATGCCGATGGTTTTCATCCCGCCTCCTTTGGCCGGTCTGCCGGCTTCGTTTTGGGTCTGAAGATTTGACGCCGGGGCCCTGATCGGTTACCGTGGCCGCCGAACGCCATTCGAACGCGCGCCGAGTCCTGCGGCGCATGACCGAGGAGGCGCCCATGCCCCCTTTCGTCAAGACCGGTCTGGTGCTCGTGCTGGTCTACGTGGGCTATTGCGGCTTGCTGTTCCTGATGCAGCGCCAGATGATCTTTCCGCGCCATCTCAGCGGCGGGCCGGTTGCTGCGGCGGGACCGGACGTGGACGTGGTCTGGCTGGACACCCCTGACGGCCGGGTGGAAGCCTGGTTTCTGCCGGTCCCGGCCGAAGGCCCCCTGCGGACCGGCCCCCGGCCGGCGATCATCTTCGCCCACGGCAACGCCGAGCGCATCGACCTGTGGGCCGATCCCTTCCGGTCGATCACCCGCCGGGGCGTCGCGGTCCTGCTGGTGGAGTACCCCGGTTACGGCCGCTCCCAGGGCGCGCCCTCCCAGGCGGCCATCACCCGGGCGATGATCGCCGCCCACGACTACCTTCGCGGCCGCCGCGACGTGGACCCCGACCGCATCGTTTTCCTGGGGCGCTCCATCGGCGCCGGTGCGGTCTGCAGCCTGGCCGCAGAGCGCCCGCCGGCCGCGCTGATCCTGCTGTCGGCCTTTAAAAGCACACGCGCCATGGCCTACCGCTTCCTGGCGCCCGGCTTCCTGATCCGGGACCCCTTCGACAACCTGGCGGTGGTCAGCAGCTACCCCGGCCCGGTGCTGGTGGTCCACGGCCGCCGCGACGACATCATCCCTTACGCCCACGGGGTGGCCCTCAGCCGGGCGGCCCCCCGGGGACGGTTGATCACCTACGAGGCCGCCCACAACGACTGCCCACCGGACTGGGAACGATTTTGCTCCGACGTGCTGGATTTTCTGGTGGAGGCCGGCATCCTGGAACCGGCGGGGGTCTGAAGGGGCAGGCGGCGGGACGGCCCCCGGCCTCAGGGCCGGCCGCCGGAAAGAAAGCGCTTGATCTTCTGCAGCAGGGGCAGGCGGATCCGGACCCGCAGGAAGAGGTCGCCCGGCCGGCCGCCGGCCTTGCCTTCCCTGCCCATGCCGGCCAATCGGATCCGCTGCCCGTGGCGCACCCCCGGGGGGATCTGCACCACCAGGCGTTTGTTTTTGGGGCGATGAAAATAGGCGAAGGGGCCGCCCTGGCGGGCAAAATCCGGGGTCAGTTCGATATCCGCCTGAAGGTCGCCGCCGGCCTGGGGCAGACGGGCGCCGACGATCTTCTCCAGCAGGTACCCGGGCAGCCGTCCCAGCCCGCCGCCGGTCTGCAGCCGACGCGGGCCGTGCGGGTTGCGCCCCAACGGGCCGAAAAAAACGAAGCCGCGGGCCTTCATCCCCGGCCTCTGGTACTCGAAGGAGCGGAACCCCTTACCGTAAAACTCCCGGAAGATCTCCTCGTAGCCGCGAAAACCGAACCCTTTGGAGATCTCGTCAAAGAAATGGAACAGGTCCGAGCCCCTGAAGATCTCCTGCTCGGAGTAGGCCTGCCGGAACTGGGTGTAGGCCGAGGCGCCGAATTGGCTCCGCAGGGCATCGTAGGCGCGCCGCTTTTCGGGGTTGGAGAGCACCGCGTAGGCTTCGTTGAGGGCCTTCATCTTCTCGGCCACCTCGGGGTTGCCCAGGTTGCGGTCCGGGTGGTATTTCAGGGCCAGTTCGCGGTAGGCGTCCTTGACCTGCTTGACATCGGCCTGGGGTGAAACCCCCAGTGTGCGGTAGTAGTCCTTCTGTGCCATATCGGTTCCATCCTGGGGATTTGTTCCGGTTGGGATTCCGCAGCCCGGGTGCGGCATGCGCCGCCGCCGGCCGTGGGGACCCTTAGGGCCTCGGCAAAAAATAATGCCACCGCTTGCTTGTCTTTTACCATTTCGTGGAATTATTTCTTCCCGCGACCTTTACCACGCTATCCGGCGGGGCGCCAACTATTTTCCCGGCAGCCTGCGGCCCCACAGGCGCGGTTTACAATTTGGCGGCCACATGGTAGAAGGGGCCGTTTTCCAAGGCGCCGCAGACCCTGCCGATAATTTCAAGATTCCCCCCCTCCGCCCATTCGACCCGCGCCGGGCGCCGCCCCCAGCCGCGGGCGCCGGCGGGCATACGCCGGCAGAGGGCGGTTTGACCCAATGACGATCACGAGGGGCCAAGATGACGATTGCGCGTGAAAGAATCGATTTCGACGTGGTGTTCGTGGGCGGCGGACCGGCCTGCCTGGCCGGCGCCATCCGCCTGATGCAGCTGGCCGGGGAGCAGGGGCTGAGCCCCGAGGTAGCCCTGGTGGAAAAAGGGGCCGAGATCGGGGCCCACGCCCTGAGCGGCGCCGTGCTGAACCCCATCGCCCTTGAAGAGCTGATCCCCGATTACATCGCCCGCGGCTGCCCCATCGAGGCCACCGTGCGGGGGGACGAATTCTACTTTCTCACCCGCGACAAGGCCTACCGCCTGCCGCTGGTGCCGCGCTACATGCACAACGCCGGCTTTCATGTCGTCAGCCTGGCGCGCCTCACCCGCTGGCTGGCCGCCATCGCC
The DNA here is from genome assembly GCA_050122415.1 of Desulfobacteraceae bacterium. Lineage (GTDB taxonomy): Bacteria > Desulfobacterota > Desulfobacteria > Desulfobacterales > JAABRJ01 > JAABRJ01. The sequence continues at coordinate 356 of JASFIY010000152.1, read as the reverse complement.
GAGGAGCTCGGGGTCAACCTCTTCCCCGGCTTCAGCGCCGGCGAGGTGCTTTATGGCGACGACGGCCGCCACGTCGCGGGGGTGCGAACCGGCGACCAGGGCCTGGACAAGGACGGCGCCCCCAAGGGCAATTTCGAGCCCGGCATCGATCTCCACGCCCGGGTGACGGTTTTCGGCGAAGGCGCCCGCGGCAGCCTGATGAAATCGCTCACCGCAAAGCTGGGCCTGGCCGCCGGGAAAATGCCCCAGGTCTACGAAACCGGCATTAAGGAAGTGATCCAGCTGCCCGAGGGGCACTATTTCACCACCAGCGAGGGCAACGACCTGCACACCTTCGGCTATCCCCTGGGGATGGA
>JASFIY010000151.1:0-5878 GCA_050122415.1 Desulfobacteraceae bacterium | reverse complement strand
CGGCTGGGGATCGACCGCTGGTTCGACGGCACCGTGGTACGCCCGCTGACGGATCTCGCGGCGGATTTCCAAGGCCCCGTCCACCTGCTGGTGGATCGTTTCAAATGGCGCGGGCGGGAGCGTCAGCGGATCATCGAGTCAGCCGAGCAGGCCTTTCGCTTCGGCGGCGGCCGGCTGGAGCTCTGGGCGCCCCCCGACCACCACGCGGCCTTCGACAGCGCCCTGGCCTGCGCCGATTGCGGCATCGACTACGGCCCGCCGCCCCCCGGCCTCTTCTCGTTCAACAGCCCCGTGGGCGCCTGCCCCACCTGCCGCGGGTTCGGCCGGGTGATCGACATCGACCCGGAGCTGATCGTGCCCGACCCGTCCCTTTCCATCGCCCGGGGCGCCGTCAAGCCCTGGGGCGGGCGCGACGCGCATCGCGACGAGTACGACGATCTGGTGGCGTTTTGCCGGGAAGAGGGGATTCCCACCGAGACCCCCTTCGAGCGCCTGAACGACCATCAGCGGGCGGCCATCTTCGACGGCCGCCCCGGCGGGTTCTACGGTCTGCGGGGGTTTTTCAAGTGGCTGGAGGGCAAGACCTACAAGATGCACGTGCGGGTCTTTCTCTCGCGCTACCGCAGCTACAACCTCTGCCCGGCGTGCCGCGGCAGCCGCTTCCAGCCCGAGGCCCTGCACTACCGCCTGGACGGGATGACCATCGCGGGGCTCTACGCCCTCAACGTTCGCGACGCCCTGGGGTTTTTCGAAAAACTGGCCGCCGATCCCCGGCAGCCGCTGGACGAGGCCGCGGCCATGATCGCAGGCGAGGTCCTCAGACGGCTGCGGTATCTGCGCGACGTGGGGTTGGACTACCTGACGCTGGAGCGCCAGTCGCGGACCCTGTCGGGGGGCGAGGTGCAGCGGGTGGCCCTGGCCTCCTCCCTGGGCGCCTCGCTGGTGCACACCCTCTACGTTCTGGACGAGCCCTCCATCGGGCTGCACCCCCGCGACAGCCGCCGCCTGGTCACCATCCTGGAGCACCTGCGGGACCAGTCCAACACGGTGGTGGTAGTCGAGCACGACCCGGAGATCATCGCCCGCGCCGACTATCTCCTGGACATCGGCCCGCGGGCCGGCGATCGGGGCGGGGAGGTCGTCTACTTCGGCCCCACCGGCGCCGTGCACGACTCCCTCACCGGGGAGTACCTCACCGGGGAGCGCGCAATCCCCCTGCCGGCCCGACGCCGCCGGCCGCGGCCGGACCGCTGGTTGACGGTGGCCGGCGCCGCCGCCAACAACCTCCAGGACCTGGACGTGGCGATTCCTCTGGGGCTGCTGGTGTGCCTGACCGGGGTCTCCGGTTCGGGCAAATCGACCCTGGCCGAGGAGATCCTCTTCAAGGGGATCAAGTGGGCGCGCAACGAATCCCAGGGGAGACCCGGCCGCCACCGGGGGATCACCGGCGCGGAGAAGCTCGCCGAGGTTGTCCTGGTGGATCAGCGCGCCATCGGCCGCACCCCGCGGGCCAACGCCCTGACCTACACCAAGGCCATGGACCCCATCCGGCGGCTGTTCTCCGAAACCCCCCAGGCGCGTCTGGCCGGCTACGGCCCGGGGCACTTCTCCTTCAACGCGGGCCCCGGGCGCTGCGAGACCTGCCGCGGCGAGGGCTTCGAGCGGGTGGAGATGCAGTTTCTCTCGGATGTCACCATCACCTGTCCGGATTGCGGCGGCAAGCGCTTCAAACCCGAGATCCTCGCTGTCCGCTTCCGCGACCGCACCATCGACGAGATCCTCAACATGACCGTGGCCGCGGCCCTGGGGGTTTTCAGCGATCAGACCGCGGTGGTCAGGGCCCTGAGCCCCCTGGCGGAGGTCGGGCTGGGCTATCTCCGGCTGGGGCAGCCGCTCAACACCCTCTCGGGCGGGGAGGCCCAGCGGCTCAAGCTGGCGCGCCACCTGGGGGCCGGCCGCGGCCGGCAGAGCCTCTTGATCTTCGATGAGCCCACAACCGGGCTGCATTTCGACGATATCGGGCGCCTGCTCCAGGCCCTCCAGCGGCTGGTGGCCCAGGGGCACTCGGTGCTGGTGGTGGAGCACAATCTGGACGTGGTCAAGAGCGCCGACTGGGTCATCGATCTCGGCCCCGAGGGCGGGGATGCGGGGGGGCGGCTGGTGGTCGCCGGGACGCCCGAGGCCGTGGCCGCTCACCCCGGGTCGCACACCGGAAAGTTCTTGGGGCGCTATCTGGCGGGGGCCGCCGTCCCCCGGCCGCCCGCCGCCGGGCTGCCCATGGTGGCCGAGGCCCCGGCGGCTTACGGGGCGGCGGCGGCCGCCCGGGACGTGATCCGGGTGCGCGGGGCGCGCGAACACAACCTCAAAGACGTCCAGGTGGACATCCCCCACCACCAGCTGGTGGTCCTGACCGGGGTTTCGGGCTCGGGCAAATCCACCCTGGCCTTCGACATCCTCTACGCCGAAGGCCAGCGGCGCTACCTGGAGAGCCTGGCACCCTATGTGCGCCAGTACATGAAGATTCTGGAGCGCCCGGATGTCGACCTGCTCAGCGGCCTGCCGCCCACGGTGGCCATCGAACAGCGCGTCAGCCACGCCGGCCGGCGCTCCACGGTGGCGACCCTGACGGAGATCTACCATTTTCTGCGCCTGCTGTTCAGCAAACTGGGCGAGCGCCACTGCCCGGGCTGCGGCCGGCGCCTGATCGCCCAGAGCCGCGAGCGCCTGGCGGCCCGCGTTCGGCAGCGCTTCCAGAGCACCGCAGCCGTTGTGCTGGCGCCCAAGGTGGCCGGCCGCAAGGGCTTCCACAAGGACCTGCTGTCCGCCGCCCTCAGGCAGGGATTCGGCGAAGCCCGGATCGACGGGGTGCTCACGGCGCTTGCACCCGGCATGGCCCTCAGCCGGCACGGCCTGCACACCATCGAGCTGGTGGTCGGCCGGCTGCCGCACCCGTCGCCGGAGGAGCTGATCTTCCGGGCTCTGGAGGAAGGCGGCGGCGCCGTGATCCTGCTGGGGGAGAACGGCCGCGAGGAGATTTTGAGCCTGGAGGGGGTCTGTCCGGCCTGCGGCATCGGGTTGAAGGCTCTCGACCCGCGCCTTTTTTCCTTCAACAGCCCCCAGGGGCAGTGCCCGGCCTGCGAGGGGCTGGGGCAGACCGCCGCCCGGGAATCGGGCGGCCCCCGCAGCTGTCCGGCCTGCGGCGGCAGCCGGCTCAAACCCGAGGCCCTGGCCGTCAGGATCCAGGGGCGCTCCATTTGGGACCTGGTGCGGCTGCCGGCCGCCGAGGCCGCCGAGGCCCTGGCGGGGCTGCGCTTCGACCCCCAGGCCGCCCCCATTTCCGAGCCGATCCTGGCCGAGATCGGCACCCGCCTCGCCCTGCTGACGGGTCTGGGCCTGGGCTATCTCGCCCTGGGGCGCAGCGGCGACACCCTCTCCGGCGGCGAGGCCCAGCGGGTGCGGCTGGCCGCCCAGCTGGGCTCCAACCTCACCGGGGTGTGCTACATCCTGGACGAGCCGACCATCGGGCTGCACCCCAGCGACAGCGCCATGCTGATCGCGGCCCTCAAGGCGCTGCGCGACCGGGGCAACTCGATTCTGGTGGTGGAGCATGACGAGGAGACCATTCGGGCGGCGGACACCCTGATCGACCTCGGGCCGGGGGCCGGCCGCCAGGGGGGCGCCATCGTGGCCGTCGGGCCCCCGGCGGCGGTGGCGGCGGTGACGGAGTCGGCCACCGGCGCCCAGCTGCGGCAGCCGCGGCGACCGCTCAGCTCCCGCCGGCGGCCGGTCCGGGGCGTTGACGCCGTCGGCATCCGCGGCGCATCGGCCCACAACCTGCAAGCGGTGGACGTGGACATCCCCCTGGGGACGCTGGTCTGCGTGACCGGGGTTTCGGGCTCGGGCAAGTCCAGCCTGCTCAAGGAGACGCTCTACGAGGGGCTGCGCCGGCTGCTCGACCGGCGGCCGCTGCCCGACCACTGCCGCGAAATCACCGGCTGGCAGCGGATCACCCGCGTGTTGGAGGTCGATCACAGCCCCATCGGCCGCACCCCCCGCTCGGTGCCGGCCTCCTACGTGGGGTTTCTCAACCTGATCCGCGACCTGCTGGCGGCCACCCCGCTGGCCCGCTCGCGGGGCTATCGGGCCGGGCGTTTTTCCTTCAACCGCGCCGAGGGGCACTGTCCGGCCTGCAAAGGCCACGGCAGCCTCAAGACCTCCATGAGCTTTCTGCCGGACGTCACCGTGCACTGCGAGGTCTGCGGCGGTCGGCGCTTCAACCCCGAGACCCTCGAAGTGCGCTACAAGGGCCGCAACATGGCCGAGATCCTGGAGATGACCTTCGCCGAGGCGGCCGATTTTTTCGCCCCGCTGCCCAGGATCCGCAAAGCGCTGGGGCTGGTGGACGACATCGGGTTGGGCTATCTGCGCCTGGGGCAGCCCAGCCCGACCCTCTCGGGGGGCGAAGCCCAGCGCATCAAGCTCGCCGAACAGCTCGCCCGGCCGGGAAACGGCCACACCCTCTACGTTCTCGATGAGCCCACCACCGGTCTGCAGCGCGCCGATGTGCTCAAGCTGACCGGTGTGCTGCAGGCCCTGGTGGACGCCGGCAACACCGTGGCGGTGATCGAGCACAACCTGGAAATAGTCAAAGCGGCCGACTGGGTCATCGATCTCGGGCCCGAGGGCGGGGGGGGCGGCGGCCGGGTGGTGGCCGTCGGGCCGCCGGAGGAGATCCTGGCGGCGGCGCCGGTTTCCCACACCGCCCGCTGCCTGCTGCGCGACCTGCCGTCGGGCGCCGTCTAAGGGTCTCGGCAAGAAATAATTGCACCTCTGGCTTGTCTTTTGGCCCGTCACCGGCGTTACATTCGCCGGCACATATCCCGATATGCGCCGGCGAATGTGCCTGGGTGAAGAACCAAAATCCGGCGCCACATTGTGCAATTATTTCTTGCCGCGACCCTAACCCTGGGGCTTTAACCGTGTCCTACGAGGATTTCTACAGCCAAAACGCCGCCCTGTTGGCGGGGCGCTATGAAAGCCTGGACCCCGAGCGCCTGCACCGGGGCTGGCGTGAATTTTTGCCGGCCGGCGGCGCCGTGGTGCTGGACGTGGGCGCCGGCTCGGGCCGCGATGCGGCCTGGCTGGCGGGCCTGGGCCATGCGGTGGTGGCCGTGGAGCCGTGCGCTGCCCTGCGGCAGGCGGCCGGCCGGCGCCTCGGTCAGTCGGGCATCGGCTGGGTGGACGACCGTCTGCCGGAGTTGAGAACGGTCTGCGCCGGCGGCCAAAAATTCCACCTGATCCTGGTCAACGCGGTCTGGATGCACGTGGCGCCAGATGACCGCGAAACGGCCATCGAGACCCTCAAGGGCCTCTTGGCCCCCGGTGCGGTGCTGGTGGTCACCCTGCGGCGGGGCCCGGTTGAAGCCGGCCGGAGCATGCACCCCTGTGCGGCGGAAGGGTTCCTGCGTCTTGCCCGCCGTCACGGGCTGGTGATCTGCAAAAGCCTGGCGACCCCCGATCGCCTGGGCCGCCGGGAAATCGGCTGGCATCTGGCGGTGCTGCGCCGCCCCCGCGCGTCAACCGGCGCCCGCCGCGGCGCTCTGGAAAAGGATCGATGAAAAAGAAACAACCTTACGGTGCAACCCTCAAGGAGCAGCTCAAGGCCGGCGCGCGTGACCGGATCCACCGCTTTGTCCTGGCCGACGGACAGGTGCGGGGCGCGATCCTGCACGGCACCCGGATGATCAGTGAAATGCGCGCCAACCACGGCCTGGGGGTTCTGGAAACCCTGGTGTTGGGCCATGCCTACCTGGGTGCGGGGTTGATGTCCGGCAACTGCAAGGGCGGCGACCGCATCCGCCTGCAGATCGACTGCTCC
>JASFIY010000150.1:0-5957 GCA_050122415.1 Desulfobacteraceae bacterium | reverse complement strand
GCCCGGGCGATGCGGGAGAGCCGCAAGCCGGCCGAGGAAAAGACCTGCACCATGTGCGGGGATTTCTGCGCCATGAAAAAGGGGATGGAGGTCTTCGCCGGGGACATCGCCGGGGACAAACGCTCGTCGGGCCTGTAGGTTACGGTGCAGGCCGCCGCGGTTCTGCGCGCCGACCCGACCCGACCGTTCAGAGGGGCGACCTGCCGGGGCCGCTCTTCAGGCGGCGCTCAGCCACTGCCAGGCCTGGTTCATTTCGGAGCGGTCGAAGTAGGCCGCCTGGATCCCGCTGAACAGGCCGAAAAGACTGATCCAGGTGTCCTTCCAGACCCGGTCCCCGACCACCGCCAGGCGCTCGATGCGGTCGGCCAGGGGCACGGCGACGCGCAGGTCGAAGTAGAGGTCCTCGGCGCTGTTGAAGGACGGGTAATGCTGTGCCGCCAAGAGCAGCCGAACTTTGCCGGCCCGGCCCGCGAGTTTTTGGATGGCGGAGCTGATGCGCTCCGTTTCGGCGTCGCTGACCGACCCCTCGATGCGGAAGCCTATGATATTGGGCCCCAGTTCTTTGAGTTCTCCGATCATGCCGGATTCCTTCCAGACCCTCTCCCCGGACCGTCAGTGGCCGTGGCAGGAGACTTCCATCTAATTTAAGATGAAGCGCTAAAAAGTCAAAAACCAGACAGGTCCGTACAAGGGCCAAGTTGCGGCCCGCAAACCTCAGCGGCCTGAGGCTTACTTCCGTAAGCCGCAGCGACTTCGAGATGCAGCGCAAGGCGCAGATCGGGTTTTTTACGGAACTGTCAGCAAAAGGCTGTTTTGACCGCTGGAAGAGGGCCTCAACCGGACAGGCCCGGGGAGAGGGCCGGCGATCAGCGGCCGGCTGGAAAAAACCGCCATCCGGACGGTTTCCGCCGGGAGCATCGCTGGGGATTTGACCGGCGTCAAGCCTGATTTCTTCTTTGGCGGACAGCGGCCGTAAAGGGCGCTCTTCGTCAGGCGGTTGGCCGCGGCGCCTGCGGGCTCACCCCTCCCCACGGCATTTTTTGAGCCGGGCGGCAATCCGCCACTTTTTCATCAGGGCCGCGGTTTCCGGCGGCACCAGGTGGGTCCAGGGGCGGCCCTGGACCATCGCCTTGCGAATGGTCTTGGCGCTGATGCCTTTTTTTTCGGGTGAGACCTCCCGCAGCACATGGATCTTCAAGCCCAGCGACTGGAAATAATCCCTCTTGCGCCGCCCCCAGTCGTCATAGATGCTGATGAAAAAGACGGCGTTCAGGGGAACGTAGAACCGGTAACGCTCAGGCAGATTGATGGGCAGGGGGACCACCGAGAACGATTCGGCCGCGATCCCGCGGGCCTGCAGGACCGCCTGCAGCATGCGGTAGCGCTCGTAGTAGGTCAGGGGGTTGGCCAGCGGGTCGCTGCGCGCCGGGTCCGCCGACTCCGGGCGGGTCCCCCAGGGGTCGGGGTTTGTGATGCCCACCACCAGGTGGCGGCAGAGGGCTTTTCCGGCCAGAAGATATCTCAGATGATCGTTGTGCAGCACCTGGAAGCGGCCGTGGATGACGCCCACCTCCCAGGGGCGGCGCTGGTTTTTCATGTGCCGTCGCCCTTTTTCAAGTCAACCCGGACCGGTGGGTTGCGGCTTGTCGGATTTCGCCTCACGGGCCGGGATCCAGCCTGAAGGGCTCGGAAAGAGCGGGCCAGTATGGCTGGTCCACGGGGGAGTCCATCAGACCCTGGAGCTTGGCCCGGTCCAGGTGGTTTAAAATCAGATACATCAGCTCCCGGCCGCGCACCGGCCCCAGCGCCCCGCCGGCGGCGTTGATCTCGTCGAAGGCCTGCACCCGGTCGCGGCGGACCCCGGGACCGCAGAAGGTCAGCGGCACCGATTCCCCGGAGTGGATCAGGGGGCCGGTGCTGGGGGTCGAGTGGTCGGCGGTTGCGATGATCAGCACCTCCGGGTCCGCCAGCAGCGGCGCGATGGCCTGGCCGAGGCCGCGGTCCAGGGATTCCAGGACCCGCTTTTTGGCCAGGGGGTCTTTGGTGTGCGCGGCTTCATCGGGGGCTTTGGTGTGCACGTGGACGAAATCATAGCGGCCCAAGGCCTGGTGGGCCAATCTCATGCGTGCTGCCAGGTCGGCTCCGGGATCGGCCGAATCGACCACCGGGCGGCAGTCCAGACCGATGTAGGCTGCCAACCCATGGTAGAGAATGCCGGAGGCGATCAAAAGCCCGCGCAGGCCGTTTTGTTCTCTGAACGGGTGCGCGTTTTTCAGCCGGCCGGCCCGTTGGGTCAGCATGCCGTTGATGGGCGGGGCGCCTGCGGCGGCGCGCAGGCGGTTGAGGGGCAGGGCCGCCAGGCGGCGGTAAAGGTACCCCAGGTAGGCGCCGAGCGCCCGGGTGGTGCGCGCGGCAGCCGGGTCGTGGAAAGCGGCCTGCCACGGCCGGGGCGCCATGACGGGGCAGCCGTGGATCACCGGATCGGTGTCGGTCACCCGAGGAGAGACATCCCCGCGCAGGGTCAGGATGCCGCGCAACCCCTCCGTGCGGGTGAAGTCGATCCGCACTTCCGCTTCTTCCCAGGGCGTGACCTGGCCGAAAAGCTGGTCGGCTTCGGCATTGGTGAAGGGCGGTTTGCCGTCGGCCAGCAGAAGACGATCGCCCTCAGGTGTCAGGCTCGCCAGGTGGGCCAGGATCGCCACGGTTTGGTTGTCCAGGGAAATCCCGGCCCCCAATGCCTCCAGGGCGCCGCGGCCCGGAAAGTCCTCGGGGGCGTAGCCGAACATGGCGAAATGGGCGTTTTCGCTGGGCAGCGCCTGACCCAGAACGGCGGGGTGGTAAAGACCGCTGCAGCCAAGGGCCGCCAGGCGGTCCAAGACGGGGGTGGTCGCCGCCTGGAGGGGGGTCTGGTGTCCCAGCCGTCGGTAGCTGCGATCCCCTGCGCCGTCCAAAAGTAGTAGGATACACTTTCTGGCCATGGGGCACCTCGGGGTCAATCAACCTCGGCAATCCTAAACCAAATCCCGACTCGCTGCAATTCTATCGATTCTGTCGATACAAGCCAGCGCAAGTATAGATATTAAAAATTTGCCTGGCGGTGTAGAAATGGTATTTTACCGGCATGTTGATCGATATGCACGTGCACACGACGGTCTCCCCCTGCAGCCGGCTGACCCTGGAGGACATCCTGACCCACTCCCGGCGACGGGGGCTGGACGGTGTCTGCATCACCGATCACGAGAGTATGGCGGCGGCGCACAGCCTGCGGGAAGGCCGCCAGCCCGACGGGCTGTATGTTTTTTTCGGCCTCGAATATGCCACCCCGGAAGGCGATTTTCTGATCATCGGGCCATTTGATGAACTTGCGCCGCATCTCAGTGCGCGCCGGCTGTTGGATCGGGTGGCGGCCGCCGGTGGAGTGGCCATTGCCGCGCACCCCTTTCGCGGCGGCCGTCCCGTCAGAGAGGAGCTGATACGCGAGGGGCGCTGCCGAATCGTGGAGAGTCTCAACGGCCGCAACAAGGCGGCCGAAAATCGGGCGGTCGAAGGCTGGCGGCGGCGCTATGATTTCACGGAATGCGCCGGCAGCGACGCCCATTGCCTGGCCGAACTCGGCCAGGTGCGCACCCGCTTTGATCAGCGCATCGAAACCCGGGCTCAGCTCGTGCAGGCGCTTCAAACGGGGATGTGCTCCCCGGAGCCGGCCAATTTCATCCCTGCCCCAGCAGCCATCGGCCACTGGTTTACCCGGGTGGAGCTTTCCCACCGCGGTGTAACCCGCAGCGCCGCCGGCTGCATTCCGGTGCGGTAGTTTTCCCCCCTGATTCCCAAGCTTTTCCAGAACTGGATTCGACCCCTGCTATGCGCTGCCGCGATGGTTTGTACCGCCGCGGCTTTTTGCATTCTGCTGGTGCTGGTCAGTCTGGTTCTGCCGCTGTTCGCCCGCGGCTTCGCTGGATTTCAAGGCCACTCGGAAGATCGAAGCGCTTTTTCAGCGCCTCAAGGAGCGCTGCGCCATTCTGGCCTCAACCCGCAGTCTGAGCCAAATACGCTGCCTGGCCGACCGGTTTTTGATCCTGCGCGGGGGCCAACTGGTCTCGGCGCTTTCCCGCGCGGAATTCCAAAACCAGGCAGATTGTCTGGAGATCATGGAGGCGTTTTTCTGAAAAGAGGGCATCAAGCGGGTGAATTTCAGGATGCGGCCGGTGCGGTTCAGTTGAGCGCACCGTCCTTCCAGTACTTGGTGCCCTTGACGGTGGCCTGCAGGGCCAGCCCGCTTTCGGTCAGCTGGTAGATCGTGATGTTGCCAAACAGGGCCTCGCCGCCCACGGCCGCCCCCATGTCGCTGGCCTTGGCGGCGGCGTCCGCATGTCCGCCGAACTCCCAGCCGCTGTCGATGAACTGCTGCAGGGTGGCGCGGTCGTGAAAAATGAAGACGGTTCGAAAATCCTTCACCCCGGCGCCCAGGCCGATGCCGACCTCCCCCATTTTCATGTAGGTGTTCTTCCCGCTGCGGTTGTCCCGGACCACGCCGTAGCCGCCGCCGAAGCTGGCCAGAATGATGTTGATGTTGGCGTTGCTGAAAACGGCGTAACCCGGTGCCTTGGCGATCTGCCCCCTGGCCTGGGGGCGGCAGGCGTAGAGGTCCGTCAGGGTCTTGCGCTTCATCTCGAGGATGACCTGCCGCTTGTCCTGGGGGGTGGTGCCCTTGGTGGTGGCGCAACCCGCGATCAAAGCGGCCGCCAGCAGGATGAGCCCTCCGAGCCGAATGGCATGCATGTGCGTTTCCCTCCGATGGCCGCGTGAACGGTGTTCCCTGGTTGCCGCAATGGGAGTGCGGCCGGTATCACAAAGGATAGATCGGTATGGGATGCGCAACGCTTTAGGATGTCCGAGGCGTTCCGGCCGCAAGTCAGGCGGAGGCCCAAATATCCCTGCCTTGCCTTTGGACGCAGTGCGGACCCGGGGAAATCGGCCGGTTGCATGCTTTGCGCATCTTTCAGCGAGCCAGGTGCGTCCCCGGGGTGTTTGGTGTTGGTAAATTCTTTGTTCCATGCTATCTCTATTCGCCAGTTTCGGCTTTTACGCCGGTAAAATCCCATGGCGAGGTGGCGCATGAAAACGCTCCAGGAAAAGGGTTTTATCTTAAGCCTCGTTCTTGTGTTTTTCTTGGCAGGCGGGTGTTTGCCGGTGATGGTTTCCGTCAGCACCCCTGAAATCCAGAACGTTGAGAATGATTACTTCAACGCCCAATTGGAACCTTTGTCGCAAGCCAATAACTATTTTGATCGTTTCCGGCTCACGGTCACCAACAAGACCTCCCACGATCTAAAAATCGATTGGAACCAAACCCGTTATCTCTACAATGGACGCGATAGCGGTGTTTTCGTGTTTGAGGGCATAGCGCCCGAAGAGATTAAAAACGCAACCATCCCGCCGGGCATCATTCCTGCGGGGCAGACCTTTGCAGAGGAGATCGGTCCACTGCAACTCGTGGCCCGGGGGGCTCTCGGCGGAAAGGGTGTTGACGCCGGGAAAGTCACCTTCGGTATGATCCCAAGCGGGGAAAGCGGAATGCTGTTGGTTATCAGGCAAGACGGCAAGACGTTCAAAGAGAAAATAACGGTTGAAATTTCGCAAAGGGAAGTCTCCAAGTAAAGAGCCAAACCCATCCAAAAGCCACCCACCCATGCAAAACCAGACGGTCTTTTTTGGAATTAAGAGATCGCCCTTCCACCTGTCGCAGATCTCCAAATAACGTCATTAAAAGCATTTCACCCCCCCTGCGGCGATTTTGAAGAAAGGAACTTTGGCGGGCACCGTGGGAATGGTCCGGATTTACCCCTCCCATGGGTCTCATGTTCATTTTCTTTTCCGGAAAAGAAAACGAACCAAAAGAAACCGCCCGCGCCCCGGGGCCCTTCGGGCTGCCCTGCGCTTCTCACAGCCGGCGGGCC
>JASFIY010000149.1:0-5965 GCA_050122415.1 Desulfobacteraceae bacterium | reverse complement strand
GGTGGTGCCGTCGGGCAGGGGGATGAGGGAGTCGAAGAGGCGCCTATCCCAATCCACGGCGCCAAGCCAGTGAATCTGTTCAGCGATCTTTCTTTTCTGCATAACGCATTCTCCTGTATGGTTCCCGGGATAGAAACCGTCACCCGGCCCAACGCCGGCACCAGGACCGACATCATGGGCCTGATGAAAACCTCCTGAAGATAGCCGCAAGGGTCAGGGCCTCGGCAAGAAATAATGCCACATCAAGCTTGTCTTTGGGCCTCTCACCGGCGTTCCATCCGCCGGCACCTATCCCGAAATGCACCGGTGAATGGGCCTGGGTGAGGGCCCAAAATCCGGCGCCATATCGTGGGATCATTTCTGGCCGCAACCCTTAAAACCGCCATGGCCCGATCGGGCGCATCCAATATGTTCAAAAATTTGCACAAGATTGGTCATGTCAACTTGAACCTTTCGAGCCCTGAATGGCCAAAACACTTCAATTGCGAGCAGTTTCCTGGTATGCGGTGTAAACCCAGCCAAAAGAGCCAACCGGGGAATCCCCCCCAACAGGCAGGGGATTCCGTGGCAAAAGGAACGAAGAGGCGACCCCAAAATCTGTGCTCAGGGCCAAGCGCCGAAAGAGGTCTTGGAAAAGATTCACTACATGGACGAAGTGTTATGAAAAAAACCATAAAAATTCCGCAATCTGACAATTTGGAGCAGGTGGCAAGCGTCACGCAACTGCGAATATTTTTAACGGGCGTAGCTTGCGTCGGCAAAACGGCCATCGGCGGGAAAATGGGGGAGTTTCTCGGCATTAAATTTTTCGATTTGGATCAGGAAATCGAAACTTTTTTCGGGACCAGCATCGAACGTCTCCAAAATAGATTTTTGACCATGCACTCTTTCCGCGAGGAAGCCGCAAAGGCATTGGCCCATTTGCTGAACCGCAGGGAGAGCCGCACGTGTGTGGTGGCGTTGCCGCCCTCGGGCCTGATGGGCGGGTATTTGCGGGTTTTAAAAAAAACCAATGGCACCATTGCAGTCCTCAACGATAGGCCGGAGAACATTCTGGAGAGGATAAGATTCTACGACATCGACTCCCGACCGATGGAGAAGAAGCTGACCGCCAAGGAAAAGAAATTGTACCTGAGAGAAATCAAGAAGGACATCACCTATTTCCGCAAGAGCTACCAGCGGGCCAACCTGCAGGTTGACATCGCCGGGCTGAACCCGGAGCAGGCCGCTTGGAAGGTCATTCAAGACGCCATCTTGGTTAATTAACGCCACCCTCACGGAAAACCCACCCAGCGGGGAAAAGGCCGGCCGGGTCACGCCAGACGCCGCGCCCCCCGGCCGGGTGCGGTCAAGGGATGGTCGGCCGCGTCTTCCTCAATCTTGACAGTTCCGCAAAAAACCCAATGTCTGCGTTGCGCTGCATCTCGAAGTCGCTGCGGCGTTCAGTAGCACGCCTCACGCCGCTGAGATCGGCGCCCCGTGAACTTGACCCTTTTGCCAAACTGTCTGGATGTTGAAAATGACCATTTAAAGTAAGACCCGGGCAGCTCGGCCAGGTGCCATGCTTGAGCATGTCCAGGCTCAGACGGCTGCAGCCGCAGGGGGGTGCCGACCGTCCCAGTTCGCGGCCCGCTGCCGGCCGGGGGGAGTCACTGCTCAATTTCCTTTTCGCCCTCGCCGCCGAAATAGCGCATGAACTGCACCCGCTCGTAAACCGCGGGGTTGGCCGCCGCATCCTGGCTCATCTTGCCGCGGAAATCGGCGATCTTTTCGAAATTGTGGGCCTGCATCCAGCTTTTGAGACTCTCGGTCAGGGTTTTGATATGCTCCGGCCCTTTGCGGTAGAGGCTGGACACCGTCTGGACCGCCGCGGCGCCGGCCAGCAGCTGTTTGATGACCGCCGGACCGTCGTGAACGCCGGTGGAGGCGGCCAAATCGCAGTCGACCTTTTGGGCCATGATGGCGATCCAGCGCAGCGAAATCGCCAGCTCGGCCGGGGTGCTGAAAACAAAGGAAGGCTTGATCTTGAGGTTGTCGATGTCGATGTCCGGGCTGAAGAAGCGGTTGAACAGCACCAGGCCGCTGACGCCGGTGCGCGACAGCTTCTGGATCATCGGCCCGAGGCTGGAAAAATAATAGCTGATCTTGAGCGCCACCGGGACGGAGACGGCCTTCAGGATCTTTTCGATGACGGAAAAATAAGCGCTTTCCTGCTCCTGGCTGGACCGCGAAAAGTCCGACGGCAGGAAGAACATGTTCAATTCGATGGCATCTACGCCGGCTCGCTCGATCCGGCGCGCGAAAGCGGTCCACTCATGGGAGTAGACGCAGTTGATGCTGGCGATCACCGGGATCGACACCCTTTTTTTGCACTCCTGGATCAGGGTGATATAGTGATCCAACTTCTTCCCCTTCAGGTGGAAGTCATAGTAGTCGAACTGATCCAGATTGACGCCGGCTGCCTCCGCCTCCTTGAGAACGTCGTCCAGCTCGTAGGCGATTTCCTCCTCGAAAATCGATTTTAAGACAACGGCGCCCGCGCCGCTGCGGGCAAGCTTCTCAACCGTATCAGCAGAACTGGTCAACCCCGAACTGCCGGCGATTATGGGACTGGCGAGCTTCAGGCCTAAATAGGTGGTGGTCAAATCCATTTCTTCGCTCCTTTGGTCATAGGGTTTCTGGCGCGGCACCAGCGCCCATGAGGCAACTTCCATCCATTTTAACCGGAATACGGCTGGTGCCTACAAAGGGGCATCGCGCCCCCTGCAGGGCTGTATTCAGCCATAACTGAGATTACCTGAAAAATAAACCATGAAAATGGCAGGAACAACGGTGGAAGGTGTTTCACGCCGGGATGGTGGATTTGTTGCCTCAGCGGTTTTTGATCTGCCAGCGGGGACGGGGAAGCGGCGGCCGGGCGCTCCCCGGCCTGGGCAAAAATGGCGGCAGCGGGGTTGCGCTTGTCTGTTGACAAATCCCGGTCGATCCGCAATATTCCAAATATTGAATATTGGAGGCCTATGCGACCCTTTATCAAAGTCATGAAAGCCCTCTCCGATCCCAACCGGGTCAAAATCGTCAAGCTTCTGCAACGCCGCGTGCTGTGCGTCTGCGAGATTCAGACGGCCCTCGGGCTTGCCCAGTCGACGGCCAGCAAACACCTCAGAATACTGGAGGAAGCCGGATTGGTGCGCTTCACCAAGGACGGCCTGTGGGTCAACTACCGCTTGACCGACGGCTCTGAAAACCCATACGCTGCCAGCATCCTGGGGAATCTTCGGCACTGGCTCGAAGATGACCCCGAGGTGGCGGCGATGGTCGCCCGGCTGCCAGAGATTCGGCGCGAAACCATCTGCAGCGGTTGATTTTTTTGGGTTCAATATATCGGTATATTTGAATTCTTTAATTTAAACCCCCTCCTCGCGCCAGCACCCCCTCCCGGCAAGACCCCCCATTAAACCGAAAGCGGGGCGCCCGGCCTCGAATGAAAGGAAAAATCACCATGAATATCAAAATACTGGGACCCGGCTGCGCCAAGTGTGAGCAGACCGAGAAAATCGTGATGGAGGCCGTGGCCGAGGCGGGTGTGACGGCCGAGGTCGAGAAGGTGACGGACCTCATGAAAATCGCCGGCTACGGGGTGTTCGGCACACCGGCGGTGGTGGTGGACGGCGAGGTGAAATGCGTGGGCAAAATCCCCTCCAAAGACGATGTAAAATCCTGGCTGACCGCCCAGTGAAAAAACGGCCTGACCACTCCCAGCAGGCGGCGCCAGCCACTCCCCCGCCGATGCGGCGGACCGCCGGGCCGGTTCAGCCCGCCGGGGCGATGGGGAGCGCCCCGTGGAAGCGGTTTGCGGGGTCGACCTGGGCTTTAATGGCCCGCAGACGCTCCAGGTTCGGCCCGTAGGCCCCCCGCAGCTGGCGGTCCTGATCTTCAAAAAAACCCGGGAAGTTGAGATAATCGCCCCCTCGGGTAAAGGGCTGCAGGTCCTCGAAGACCGAGCGGGCCCATGCGATGTTCGCGTCGGCGTCTGGGCGGTTCTGCCAATTGGCCTCGATTCCGATCAGATAGGGGGCATCCCGCTTGTAAAACGCGCTTTCGCTGGGCTTGACCCGCTCCATGGCGCGCCCCAGGGTCCAGACATCGATCGATGACAGGTGCGAGGGCCGCGCGGTCGTGTGCCTGGAGAGCAACCGGATGACCGCGTCGTCCAACCGATCCAGATAGATCGACTTCCAGTAGTAGAACCCCCCGTCGGGGTAGTCGGCGTCCAGGAATTTCTGCAGGTCGGTCCAGCGCATGGGCCCGCTCAAATCGGCTATCGCCCCCCCGATGCGGCGCAGCGGGGCGATAGCCGCCTCGCCCCTTTCGAACGGGCCGCTGTAGCAGCTCATCAAAATCACCACCGGCGCCCCGTGCCATTGCCGGGGGACCTCGGGCGCTTCGGGGGCGCTCCAGAAAACCCCCAACCCCATCAGGTCGTCAGGCGCCTGGGCCAGGTAATCGCGAAAGACGCGCATCACCTCAGGGGCGCGCTCAAGGGGGTAGATCGGGGCCGACATCCAGACCCGGGGGCCCACCGGGTGAAGTTGGAACTCGAAGGCGGTCACCACCCCGAAATTGCCCCCGCCGCCTCTCACCGCCCAGAAAAGATCGGCGTTCCGGGAGGCGTCGGCTTTTTTGAGCTCGCCGTCGGCCGTCACGATTTCCACCGCCAGCAGATTGTCGATGGAGAGCCCGTGCTTGCGCAGCAGCCAGCCGATGCCGCCGTGGAGCGTGAGGCCGGCCACGCCGGTGGCCGAAACGACCCCAACGGGTGCGGCCAGACCGAAGGCCTGGGTCTCGTGATCCAGGTCCCCCAAGCGCGCGCCGCCCTGAACCAGGGCCGTGCGCTTTTGCGGGTCGACCTGGACCTGGCGCATGGGCGCAAGATCCAGGGTCAACCCGTTGTCCGCAAGACAGGCGCCGGCGACGTTGTGCCCCCCGCCCCTGACAAAAACCGACAAACCGTGATCGCCCGCAAAGCGCACCGCCGCCATGACATCCGCGACCCCCGTGCAGCGGATCAGGGCACCGGGCTTTTTATCGATCAACCCGTTCCAGACCGATCGCAGGCTGTCATAGGAGCTGTCGCGCGCGGTGACGATTTCGCCGCGCAGGGCTTTCTGCAAGGCCCCAACGGCATCGGAAGAAATGACGGTCATGCCGCCGTCGGTGGTTTTCAACATGAGTTCATCCATGAAGACCTCCTTTCGTGCGGATGGGTTTCAGCGCACCGGCAGGATGCGGCCAAAGGCCCTGATAAAGCCGGGATACCGCCGCCATCCATTCCAAGGGAATGGGTCGCGCCCGTCTGCGCCAATTGCCGGCCACCGCTTACAGGGCAGCCGGGGGCTTTCCCGTGGACGTGTGCTGGGGCGCGATGTTCTGATTGTGATGGAACACATTTTCAGGGTCGTAAGCCTTCTTGATGGCGCTCAGCCGCTGGTAATTCGACCCGTAGGCCGCCGGAACGCGGTCGGCCTCTTCTGCGGTCATGAAATTCACATAGCCGCCGGCGGAGGCGTAAGGCTGCGCGGCCGCGAAAAACTCCCGGGCCCAGGCAATGCCGCGCTCGTCCTGGCCCGCCTGCTGCCATCGGCCGTGCACGTTGATCACGAATTTAGCGTCGCGATGGAAATAGGCCGTGGCATCGGCCGCGATGCGGTTGGAAGCACCCGCGATCATGCCGACAAAAATCTCGCACTCCGGGGTGGGCAGTCTGCCGGCGGCGGCCAGAACCACATCCCACAGGCCGTCGGGCAACTCCGTGAAGTTGAGCGACTTCCAGTAATTCCGCGCCCCCGGGGCCAGCAAGGGGTCGAAGGCCTGCTGCCACCGGGTGTAAGGCTGAAGGCCGATGTGCGCGCCCCAGGGATCGCCGAAACGACGCAAGGGGGCGATCAGCTCCCGGCCTTGGCGC